>QCTG01000102.1 GCA_003211235.1 Synechococcus sp. AG-673-B04 | reverse complement strand
AGGGATTCGTAGCCCAGAGCTCAAGGCCTGCCGGCAGTTGGCCGAAGCGTTGATGAAGACGGGTGGATTGTGAGCGATGTGCCATCCGTTCCGGTGGAAGAGGCAGGGATGGTGATCCCCATCATCCGCCCAGCTCTTTGAAACAGGTTTACCCCAACCGTGGCGGATGTGAAGGTCCCACGCCCTTTGGCTGGCGTCTTTCCAAAACAGGCGGGTTGTTTCTGGAACGATTGGGTGATGCCTCGTTTAGCTGGATTCCGCTTTCGCCTTTCGGGACGACTTGCCCTCGAGCAGCTCGAGCAGCGCCTCCATTTGAGCCATCACACCGCGTACTTCACCGGCCTCAGGCAGCAGACCGTCTTCCATCACACCCTGATGCATTTCCCTTAATTCCTGACGGATGTATCGCAGGTGGCTGACGACCTGCTCGCGCTTCGACTGCGACATCGACCTTGGTGCAATTCAATGCTCCCTTTTACCCCATGGGAGGGCACAGGTGACCGGGCAGCGGTTCGATCGGCCCAGGTCCGTGGCCAAAATCAGAATCGTGAAGGTCACCAGAGCTTCTGGCCTGGCCAGGGTGGCCAGTGTCACCACGGCCCCAAGACCGACCGTGAATGGACCTCGCCTGGAATACATACCGATGGAGAATAGGGGATTCGAACCCCTGACCTCTGCGGTGCGATCGCAGCGCTCTACCAACTGAGCTAATTCCCCTCCCCGTCAAGCTAGCGGTGGGCTGCTGAGCCAAACTGAAGACGTCAGGCAATCCCCCGATGCAGTCCGCTTCGATGCCCGAGAGCGCCATCACTCCGGAGCGACTGGCGCAATTTGATGAGGAATCGATTGCCGTTCTGGCTAAGCGCTTGGACGAGGATGACTATCCAACGCCCTTCGCCGGTCTGGCTGATTGGCATCTGCTTCGGGCTCTGGCCATCCATCGTCCTTACCTGACGGCGCCTTACGTGCACTTGGTTGACCAGGAACCGTTTGATGAGGACTGATGCCCTGCGTCCGCTGGCAGGGCGTCGTCTGCTGATTGGTGTCAGCGGCAGCATTGCCGCTGTCAAAACGCCACTCCTGGTTAGTGCCCTTGTGAAGGCCGGGGCAGAAGTGCGCTGTGTGGTCACTCCGAGTGCAGCGAAGTTGGTCAGTTCTTTGGCACTGGCCAGCCTGAGTCGCCATCGCTGTTATGAGGACGCAGATGGTTGGGATTCCAGCTGTTCACGGCCGCTGCATATCGAACTGGCTGAGTGGGCTGAGCTGGTCGTTGTTGCTCCCCTGAGTGCTTCCAGCCTCAGCCGTTGGAGCCAAGGCTCGGCGGACGGTCTTCTGGCCAGCGTGCTGCTGGCCTGTGAATGTCCTGTCCTGGCGGCGGTTGCCATGAACACGGCGATGTGGAATCACCCCGCTGTCCAGGACAACTGGGCGCGGGTCAAGCATTTCCCTCGAGTGGTTCCCCTGGAACCTGCTGCGGGGTTGTTGGCATGCGATCGCCTGGGAGATGGCCGTATGGCCGATCCACTCATGATTGAACTGGCGGCAGTCAGTTTGTTCAGCCGAGGGCAGCCCAGCCCCGATTCCAAGCGCGACTGGACAGGCCTGCGACTTCTTGTCACCGCAGGCCCCACGGTGGAACCGTTGGATGCGGCTCGTTCCCTGAGCAACCGCAGCAGTGGTGCAATGGGCGTGCTCCTTGCTCAGGCCGCAAAGTTGCGGGGAGCGGATGTTGATCTTGTTCATGGCCCTCTCCAGGTGCCGATCCCTTGGAAGGAAGCACTGTGCTGTCATCCCATCACCTCAGCAATAGATCTTGAGGCTGTCCTGAAGGATCTGCAGCCCAAGGCGGATGCCGTGGCCATGGCCGCGGCTGTGGCGGATCTGCGGCGTTCCATCCCTGCTACGTCGGTGAAAGAGCCAAAAGCGTTGTGGCTGGATCGTCTCGCCGAAGGCTGGGAGTTGGTCCCCGATTTGTTGGCTGGCATCTCGGCACGCCGAACGAATGGGCAACTTGTCCTCGGTTTCGCTGCTCTTACCGGAGATGACGAAACGCTGTGTCGCATCGGAGAGGACAAACGCC
>QCTG01000101.1 GCA_003211235.1 Synechococcus sp. AG-673-B04 | reverse complement strand
GGTGGTGGATGCCAAAGCCGAGCTGGCAGCCGGTGTTGTGGTCGGCCCGGGTGCTGTGGTCGGCCCCGATGTTGTGATTGGCGCCAACACCTGGATTGGTCCGAATTCCGTGCTGGACGGCCGGCTGCGTCTGGGACGTGACAACCGCGTGTTCCCAGGGGCTTGTCTCGGCCTGGAACCTCAGGATCTCAAGTACAAGGGTGCTCCCACGGAAGTGGTGATCGGTGATGGCAACACCATTCGGGAATGCGTCACCATCAACCGCGCCACCGATGAGGGAGAGCGCACGGTTGTGGGTGATCGCAACCTGTTGATGGCGTATTGCCATCTGGGCCACAACTGTGAACTGGGCAACCAAATCGTGATGTCGAATGCGATTCAGGTGGCCGGCCACGTGATCATCGAAGACAGGGCCGTGATCGGAGGCTGCCTCGGCATTCACCAGTTCGTCCATGTCGGCACCATGGCCATGGTGGGTGGGATGACCCGTGTTGAGAGGGATGTTCCGCCCTACTGCCTGGTGGAAGGTCATCCCGGTCGGGTCCGGGGGTTGAATCGGGTCGGTCTCCGGCGCAGTGGCATGGGAGATCGCGATGGAGGCAGGGAGTTCAAGCAGCTGCAGGAGGTCTGGAACCTGGTGTATCGCTCTGATCTGGTGATCGCAGACGCTCTGGAGCAGGCCAAGGACCAGGAGCTGTTGCCGGCGGCCTCCCATTTCTGCCGTTTTCTGGGCGCCTCCATTGCCCAGGGGCGACGTGGTCCGATGCCTGCCGTGAGCAACCGCTGATGGTGCGGTTGCTGATCAGCACCGGAGAGGTGTCCGGTGATCTGCAGGGAAGCCTGTTGATCAAGGCGTTGAAGCTCGAGGCTGATCGCCGTGATATGGACCTGGAGCTGCTGGCTCTCGGGGGGGCGCGGATGGAAGCAGCCGGCGCTGAACTGCTCGCGGATACGGCCCCGATGGGAGCGATCGGTTTGTTGGAGGCACTGCCTTTGATCCTTCCGACTCTGCGCTTGCAGGCCAGGGTGGACCGTATGTTGAGGCGAAAGGCTTTGGATGGTTTGGTACTGATTGATTACGTCGGTGCCAACGTCAGGCTCGGTCGCAAACTCCGGAGTCAGTACCCGAAGTTGCCGATCACCTATTACATCGCTCCCCAGGAGTGGGCCTGGCGGTTCGGTGATGGCAGCACCACGGAGCTGCTGGGCTTCACCGATCGGATCCTGGCTATTTTTCCTGCGGAAGCCGAGTTCTATTCCGGCCGCGGTGCCGAAGTGACCTGGGTGGGTCACCCGCTGCTCGACCACTACCGGGAGTTACCGGATCGTCTGGGCTCCAGGCGGAACCTGGGGCTAGATCCGGACGCACCGGTGCTGCTGTTGCTACCGGCCTCCCGTCAGCAGGAACTCACCTATCTGATGCCAACCCTGGCTCAGGCCGCAGCCCTGATCCAGCAACGGCATCCCACCCTGCAGGTGCTGGTGCCTGCAGGGTTATCTCATTTTGAGCAGCTATTGCAGAAGGCTCTCGATGCCGCTGGGGTGCGCTCAGCCCGGGTGATTCCAGCCGATCAGGCGGATGCTCTGAAGAAGACCCTGGGGGCCGCTGCTGATCTGGCCCTGAGCAAGTCGGGAACCGTGAATCTGGAACTGGCCCTTCAGGGGGTGCCCCAGGTGGTTGCCTACCGGGTGAGCCGTTTCACGGCGGCCATCGCCAAATATCTGCTTGGATTCAATGTGGAGCACATCTCTCCGGTGAATCTGCTGCTCAAGCAACGGCTCGTTCCGGAGCTGCTGCAGGACGAGCTCACGGCTGAGGCGCTCGTGGAGCAGGCCCTCCCTCTGCTGGAGAACGGCCCGCAACGGCAGCGGATGCTGGATGGTTACGGTCGTTTGCGCGACACCCTGGGGGCAACGGGCGTGACCGAACGAGCTGCCCAGGCCATTCTCGATCAGGTGAACCCATGCAGCGATTGATTGCCGTTCTGTTGATCGCCCTGCTGACGTTCCCGAATCCGGCCTGGGCCGCTCAGGCCACGGCGGTGTTCGCCGGGGGCTGTTTCTGGTGCCTTGAGCACGATCTTGAGCATCTCCCAGGGGTGATTGAAGCCA
>QCTG01000100.1 GCA_003211235.1 Synechococcus sp. AG-673-B04 | reverse complement strand
GCTCCATTGGTCAAAGATTGGCCCAACTTTCCAGGTGCATCGGTTGAGCAGCTGAATCGTTGGCCCGGCATCAAGGCCATTGGAGTTATCACTGGCCCCTCGCTGCTGTGCTTCGACTTTGACGGTCAAACAGCAGTGATGAGGGGTTACGAGCATGGGCTCTGTGCCGACCAGACCAACACCTGGAGAATCGATCGCGATAACGATCGGGATCGCTTCAAGTTGATCTTCCGGCCTACTGCTGAGCAGTTGGCTCAGTTGCCCAACAAGCAGATCATCTGCAACGAACACACCAAGGACAAAGTCGTTGACGCCAACGACAAGGTCGTTGCCAAGGCCGAAGCCATCGAGGTGTTTTTGCACCCAGGGCGCCAAGTCATCGTTGCGGGCGATCACCCTTCAACTGGAGGTGTTTACCTCTGGCCCGAAGGCAAAGGTCCGGAGCGGTTGCTTCCTCCTCCTGGTATCTGGTGGGATTACGTCCTCAAGCAAGCCAGGGACTTTCCCCAGCCAGCAGCTGGTGCCCATCGCACTGTCGCAACTGGTCGTGGCCGCAGCAGTGAATGGCATCGGCTTGATGGTGAGATCTGTCCGGTGTGTGGACGTGGTCCCAACGACAACCCTGCTTGCTCTATCCACGGAGATGGGCAGACGTTGCGCTGCTTTGTGGGCAGCACGTTCTCCCCTCCACTTGGTTTGGCACCTGGGCAGTTAGCGCCCGGTACCGAGTGGGCCTACTCCTCTCTGTCCCCAACCAATTGGGGGGACTTTCTGGTGTTCGTCAAAGACAAGCCGTCGCCCTTGCAAACCCTCCACAACTGGATGAATGGCCGTGATCTCTGAAAGCCAACTCGCCACCGTTGAACTCGACAAACTCCCGGAGGGTTGGAAGCCGCGCAACCGGCGCAGTCTTCTGAAAGTCGGTGACGTGACGGGGCTCCTGCTGAAAACCTTCGGTGGTTCGTGGCGCTTCAACCAGCTCACCATGCGGATTGAGCTAAATGGCGTGCCGCTTCCACCGCAGGAAGTTGACCTGCTGTACGTGCAGCTTTCCCTCAAGGGGTGGGCCGTTGCGAAGAACTCCGCCATTGATGGAGCGCGGGCCGCTGCTTTCCTTCAAAGCTTTCACCCGGTCCAGGAGTATCTGGATCGGATTGCGGCAGACGAAAGCATCGAGCCTGCTGATCTCAGCACGATCGCTTCGACGTACTTGGACACCAAGGACGATCTCTACGACGCAATGCTGAGAGCAACGCTCATTGGCGCTGTTACTCGCACCTTCAACCCTGGCTGCATGTTCAAGACCGCTCTCGTGTTGAAGGGCGGCCAAGACATCGGGAAGTCCTCAGTGGTGAGGAACCTTGCCAGTCCCGACTGGGTATGTGACACCAGCCAAGACAACGACAAGGATTTCTTGCAGGCCATCCACAGCGGATGGATCTACGAGTTGGCCGAGCTGGATTCCATCGTCTCCAAAAAGGAGGCGGGGAAGCTCAAGAATTGGATCTCATCGCCTAAGGACAACTTCCGTCCGCCTTACGGCAGAACGATGGAGCCCCATGAGCGGCGAAGCATCTTCATCGGTACGAGCAACCGTGATGACTTCCTGCGCGATGAAACAGGAGCCTCTCGTTGGTGGGTTGTTGAGTTGCCTCACAACGCCAACAAGGGGTTCCGGATCAACCATGACCGCGTGCGGCAGGACCGTGATGCGATCTGGAAGGCCGCTGTACTTGCACACCGGGCGGGTGAGTTACCGCTGTTAACGGATGCACAGCAAGCGGAATCCAATCGGCGCAACCTCGGGTTTGAGGTTGATCACCCGTGGGAGGACTTCATTGTTGAGTGGCTTGAGAAACCGGGAGCACCGGCAGTTTTCACCACTGAACAATGCTTCCATCTCTCCGGATGCTATGGGTCTGATCCAGTCAACGTTCCCGATTGGGTCGACTACTTCCCTCCTGTTGCTCAGAAGGATGCCGTTGAAATTGGCAAGATTCTGCGGCGCCTGGGTTATGTCAGAGACAAGCACCAAAAACGTGAGAACGGGAAAAAGCTCAAACGCATGTGGCGTCGTGCAGGTGATGACGTTGGACACGACATCAACCCACCAGAGCCAAAGCGCACCGAAGTGTTAACGAAAGGGAGTGGCCG
>QCTG01000099.1 GCA_003211235.1 Synechococcus sp. AG-673-B04 | reverse complement strand
ATTCCAACGCAGGGCGAACAGATTCATGCTTTTACTGAAGTCTGATCCTAATATAGTCTTTGTGAATATTGGATCTCATCCCGAAGAGTTCGACTCTTTGATTGACGCGGTACCTTGTGCAAAAATAATCTGCATCCATGTAAAGGATGAAAGACACTACCAAAAACCCGTTCTTGACTTAGTGAATAACAAGATTGCTAAAATCACTTTTTTTGGTGACGCTTGCAGAACTTTATTTGCTCAAGAAGAAAGAGAAAGAAACCCCTCGCTAACTCGCGCTCGCGACAAGGTGAACATCAAATGCCATTACAGCGCATACTATGCGCAACTTTTATTCTCATCAACAAGAGATTTGGCACAGGTCGACGAGAATACCTAAGCAAGGATGTAAACGCCTCAACAATGAGAAAATTCAAAGAGTTGAGCAATTTTCTACAGTAGCATTGCATTGTCCAAACAAAAGAATTAATGCCGACACCAGTCAAAAACAACATGCGAGTCGCCGTTACGGCGCAATCCAAGTCATAAGATTTTGGGAGCACAGTTCAATGCATTATCAATAGTCTTCATGTATTTCCGCTTTAACTTTGTCCTCTAACCCCTTTTTATAATCTTGCCCTTCTTCTGAAGTTTCTTGAGCATCTCGTACTCAACCTTAGTCAGTCGAATGTTTATATACATCAGAGCAACCCACTACGGTTGCTCTGAAATCAGTGAAGGGGGATAGTCAGGGAGAATTAGCAAAAAAATTTTTGATCATCGCAATAATCCAACCACAAACAGCTCCACCTGTAGATTGCGGTTCAAAAGAATTCTTTTTGAACTCCCTGGAGGTTTCCCCTACTGATTCTCGACTAGTTGTACGGCAGCAATCTTTTCTTCCTTTGAGGACATGAGGTGGAACTTCAGGTACTGGTCCTTGAGCACCAACGGATTGGTGACGATAGTGAAGACGTATTTGTGATCTGTCTAGCGATACTCCAGCAATTCCTAATCAAAAACAGCAAGGTTTTTCAGACCATCTGGTCGAGCAGCAACAAAAAGAATCTTCCTAACCGTTGATTCGTCCTTATCAGAGAATGACTTGATACCCGACCAAACATAATCACCAATCCTGGATGGGACCTCATCCCCCTTGGATTGGATCACGCGCAGTAGCACGGGTTATCTGATCACTGAACCAAGACTAGCGACGGATGCGAGCGTATTCCTCTTGGATCAGCATCTCAGCGAAGAAGTCTGGTTTCATCCTCCTCTTCTTTGATAACTCCTGCAGCATCTCGTAGACCACAGGACTGATTTTGATCTGTTTCATCTGACTACCTCACTACGGTTGTTCTGGAACCATTCATAGTGAGTGATCAGATAATCCAGGGTTCCTGTTCTGGATCGTCTGAGTTGATTGGATAAGGAATCAAACTTCTGCAAAGTGGTCTGATTTCTTTTCCCAAAAAACAGATTGATATTCCTTTGATCTGGTTTGGCAAGGGTCTTCATGGAGATGTCTCTGGTGGGGACATCTCTATTTATTCTCACTAGAAGACCAAATCTGAATTCTCATAATCCAAAACCAGATCAGGATCCTGATGGTGTTTATAGGAGTAGTAGTCCTTCAGGTTATAGAACGCATGGTGATCCCAGTTCCATGGTTTGATCACCACACCCCTGTTCCCCTCTGAGGAGGTCTTAAGGAGTTTCTGGACCCTTGGAGAGACCTTCTGGTGAATCAGGTGGTCCAGGTACCAGAGGTGGTTCAGAGGGTCAGGTAGAGCACCCAGATGGTGATGGGTGTGGAATGCAAGAACCTGACGACCCTCATGGATCAGATGTTTCCGTTCATGGAAGAACACCAGGTGAGGTCTAAAGAGTGGTTCAGGAAGTTTCTTAAGGGGTTGGTTCAACAGCGAGGTCAAGAACACGTTCCTGAAGTGTCTGGAGTGACTGATGACAGTTTCAGATCGAGTCGGGAGATCGTTCCAGAGCAATGTGATGAACCACTGGGGTTGGAAGTTGTTCTCCCATTGATCTCTGATCAGTTCCTGGAGGACCTTTGGATGAGATCTAGTCTTTTGATGGATCCTTTGGAGTTTCTGATTCAAAAGCGTCCTTGAGGATCTTGACTGATTCACTCCCGTTGGTCGTGAATGAACCTCTCTTCGATCGGTTCTTCTCTGGTGA
>QCTG01000098.1 GCA_003211235.1 Synechococcus sp. AG-673-B04 | reverse complement strand
CTTTGCAGTATTTGAGTCTGTCTTTGTTCGCTTCAGAGAGAACGACAGGAAATATGTCTTTGAGATCACTTCCGTTCCTATTGCTCTTCGAGATCAGGCAATGATGGTGCATCTCATGTCTCGTAAAGAGATCAAACTTGCTGAAGTAGAAATGGTAGAGAAATTTGGTGAGTGAATCTGGTTTTCATGAATCGTGGACGTATGGGTCTCGCATCCAGTCGGTCCCAGTCGCTCCTTTGAGTTGTCCTCGACCAGTTGAGAGTGAATCAGTCGCTCTCTTCGCGTCGTAGTGGAAGTAGTGCTCTTGGACGTACTGGATGCTCGTATCGCAGTTGTTGCATACGGTTGCGATAGGAACTCCTCTTTCCAGTGCAAAGGTGATCCAGGTGTGCCTGAAGGAATACCAAGTTAGGTTCTTTCCTGATGTGATGTCTGTTTTCCTCAGGTCGTTGGAGTCTCCTTCTGCCCAGGTCGCTAGTCCTGATTCAACCAACATCTCCTGAAGACTATCTCTCCAGATTCGATCACTCAGTGATTTGCCAGTGCTTTGATTCCTGAAGAGAAGGTCTTGTTTGCTCTTGGGGTGAGTTAGTTCTCTCAGTTTTTCTAGGTGTCGTGCGATGGGTGCGGATAACTGATACCAACGCCCTGTCTTGGTGTTTTCTGCGGGTACATCCACAAGACACCAGATCTGCTGGTCTTCCTTGCTGAGGGTTTTGTTTTCGCTGATGTGCCCCCATCTCATCTTGCGAAGAGAACCGATGCGGATTCCGCTTTCCATGGAAATCCTCATTGCCAGGTACAACATCCGCCGATGCACTTGCTGCTGCTTCGCACGAGGTGACTGCTTTGTCCCCTTTCCTTTGTTCACTCCATAGAGGGAGTTCCTGGTGATGGGTCGATCACTCTCCTTGCCCTTGTTGGGACCACGACTGATCTGGCGATAACCGAGAAGGTCTCCTGCTTCGTCGTATCTGGTTTTCCCCTCGACCCAGTAGGTCCTTGCTGCCTTCTCCAACTGCACCCATTCCTCAACGCTGAAGGAGGAACGCCGATAGGACTGATCCTTCGGACTTTTCGCGTATGGAATCTCAGGTAACTGGTCTCGGGTGATGAACCCTTCTGCCAGTGCCACCTCCTTCCACATCCGTTTGATGGTCGAGTACTCGCCGTTCAGGGTTGTGGGACGAGGGAGTTTCCTGCCTTGCTTGTCCATTGCACTGGTCTGTTCCTCCCGCCAGTGCTGGTACGCATCGAGGAATCCCCTTCGCACCAGATGCACCTGTTTTTTGGGACCACCACGTCCATCGGTGCAGTAGTCGAGGAAGTGCCTGCACTGGTTACGGATCAGTCGGAATCGTGCAGGGGTGATGCCCTCGTGAGGTCTGTTGCTGATTCGCCTCTCCTCTCGATCGAGGAACCGAAGGACCATCTCCCCCAGGGTCAGGACTTTGACTGCTTCGCCTCGGTCGGTTCTGGTTCTTAGTTCGATGTATCGCTCTTGTGCCAGACCCAGTGCTTCGGTCTCCCCTGCTGCTGATGGATCTGGGTATCCACCGTCAGACCGCTTCAGGACGAACCGATGGTTTTTGTTGGTCTCTCGGTTCAGGAAGTAGAGGTGCCACTTCCCACCCTTTTGGGGGTCTCTATAGATGTACGCGTTGTTCCGCTGACCGCCCTGCAGGTCCACGCGGTCCATTACCCGTGAAAACCGCGCCATTACTGGGGTTTTGGTGCAAAGGAAGTCACAATGGGACCGCCACAACTGGGATCTCAGTCCCAAGTGTAAAAGTCGTGCAAAGGGTTTCGCCAGTCAGATCGCAGTCCAGGACTGGATTTATATCTCAGGTACGTATCAACGCCGACTACACGACCTGAGCGGAGGGCTGGCTGTCTTTCCTGGCTACGGCGCGACTGTCAGACTTGCCACAGGCGTGTTCTCTTCTCGCATGTCAGCTGACATCGACCATCAGGCTGCCGCGTCTCGCCGGACAAGGTTCTGGGTGGTTCCTTTGGTGGCGGGCTGTTGTTTCAGCCTGGGTTACGGCATCACCCATCGGTTGATGGCAATGCAGAGTTCCGTCAGAGAGATCAAGCCAGAGAGCTTTGTTCCCCAGAGTTTTCCGGGAAACAGCCTCAGCAATCTGCGTAGCAGAAGTGGTGATCGCAGCCCGCTGCAGGTTGATCTGGCA
>QCTG01000097.1 GCA_003211235.1 Synechococcus sp. AG-673-B04 | reverse complement strand
AACGGCCATCACACCGTTGGATGTGGGCCCCAGGTGCAGGCCAACAGCCTTCACCACACCATTCATCTGATCTAGATCAAATGGGAGGTAGTGGAAGGTCTCCCACTTTTTACGGGGGTAGCCAGTGTCCGGATCAATCGGACATTTTTCGCCGTTGAGCGGCGTGTACCGGAGGTCATCAGGCAGACCATCCAGCAGCTCGCTCCAATTCTTCTGATCAGCAGCCGTTGGGGTCATACCCCTCCTCCTTTGCTGATTGAGTTAGAAGTCTTCGGGCGATTTTGGATGGATCAACCTGTTCAATAGCTGCCTGCACTTTTATAAAAGTTGCCAGGCGCTTGGTCATACGAATGTGCATGGCATCGACTAAAGGTGCGCCCTCTACATCTGCTCTGTAGTAGTCAGCCTTATCCAAAAGTTTGGCGCTGTTGTTGTTCTACAACTATAGCGAAAAACTTTCGAATTGACTATCAACTACAGATGCAAACTAAAGGTGTTAATTGAAGACAAATGATCTTCTAAGAGACAAGCAATAGCTACAGAGATTCGGCTTTCGCCATAACCTCTGTTGCTGCCTTCTCCTCCAACTCCTTTCGGCGAGTGATCAACTCAACAGCAGATTGAACGAACGGAGGATCGTTACCAGAACGCTCCAGGATTAAGAGTGCCAACGTATAACCGTGGCAATCCGGCGGAGCTTTTTTATGCAGGATGCCGATGTTGCGGCGAACATGTTCACGGCAGTCGCAAACTAAATTCAGCTTGCGGCCTGACTTCAGCTCATTGGCGCGGGCGGTGAGCCATTGGTCCACTGCCTTCGGCATCTGACCCTGATCAATCCAGAGGGTTTAAACCTCCTCCTTGAAGGCGTTGATCTGCTCGATCCGAGTGAGGGATTTGTCCTTCTCAAACCGATTGCCGACCGGTGATCCAGCGCGGGTGATTTTGATTTTCTTGGCCAAGTCGGAACGACCAACAGTCCGCAAAGTGCCGGGCACCGTTTTGGTGCCGACTTGCATCTCGCGGAATTCAAACCGGCGATCACTGCTGCCCATTACGCAGATGGGCTCATCACCAAAAACAGGATCTTCAAGACGGGACTGGCGAACTTTGTTGTTCACTGCCACCCCCGCTTGAAACTGTTGCTGATCAAATTAAGTTCAGCCATCTGCCCTCACCGGTGAGGACCAGCTGCCCTGAACCTTCCGAACCTCTGGAATGTTCCAGAGGAAGTTGGAAGTGGGAGAGGGACCAGTGGTGACGAAGTGGATGCCGCGCTGGAAGAACCCTTCGTTCTTCCGCCGGTAAAGCGTCGCCTTGGAAATACCCAAGGCGATCGTCGCTTCTTTGGTGGTGAGGTATTCACCGCCGGGGATAGGGGCGGTCATTTCCGCACCTCCTCAAAAGTGAAACTCCAGCTAGATCCCAGGTCCTCAAACCAACGATTGATGTGCCAGTGGAGCCACTCACAATCGGCCCAGTCTTCCTGAACAGTCTCATGATCTGGACCGACAGGGACCTGAAGCTTCACGCGCTTCTTGCCCTTGTTGACCACAAGGGTGTCCCAACTCAGCGGTTTGCCATCAGGGCCGTGGAAATAGGCAAACTCGATCCACTTCTGACGGAGAACACTGGAAACAGTGTTGGCGTTGATCTTGGCAGCAGTAAGAGTCGGTTTCATTTGGCCAGACCCTCCAGCTCAAGCTGCTGGTGACGGCCGTGCAGCTGTTGCATCTCCCGCAACAGGGCTTTGCTGGCTCGGACCCAGCTGCGATGCCAAGCCTCATGGTTCTGGAGACAGAACTCCGAACCGTTAGAGGTTTGATCAGGGTTGTGCAGGTGGGCGGTGCAATAAAAGATGCCTTCGGTGGCCTGCTCCATACGGTGCAGGGACCGCCGGTTGACGTCGCTGGCGTTTTTTAAAAACACGTCAGGTGCGCCACCGGAATGGTGACTCGTGTCCATAGTTTCGAAGCAAATGGGGACTTGACCCTCTGGGCCTTGTTGTTTGCTCTTGCTCCCACCAATACTTTCGGTCCCAGTTCGAAACTGAGGTTGGTAGTAAGGCCACCAACTGCCTGAGATTGACGGCTAACGATGGCCGTCGATCTGTTTTTACAGGCAACTTGTCTCAGCTGTCAACCGCGAGCTTTGAACACCTCGCGATAACGCACCGCCTGGGCCGCGGAATCCTC
>QCTG01000096.1 GCA_003211235.1 Synechococcus sp. AG-673-B04 | reverse complement strand
GCGCCGAGCGTGGCAAGCAGGCCAGCGAGCAGCGACTTTCTCTCGATGACCCTGCACTGCGTGACTCCGTGGAGGAGGACTTGCTGGATCTGGCAATTGAGGAGCTGGAGCTGCTGGAAGGAGCTGGCGCTGAACTCGATTTAGAGATGGTCCATGCCGGAGAACTGACCCCGGTGTTTTTTGGTTCCGCGATGACCAATTTCGGCGTGCGGCCCTTCCTCGATGCCTTTTTGGAGCTGGCGCAACGGCCGATTGCCCGCTCCAGCAGCGATGGGCTCGTGGATCCACTGCGAGAGGGATTCAGTGGTTTTGTGTTCAAACTGCAGGCAAACATGGACCCGCGCCATCGCGACCGGGTGGCTTTTGTCCGTGTATGCAGCGGACGATTTGAAAAGGACATGACGGTCAAACATGCCCGCACTGGCAAGGCCATTCGTTTGTCGCGTCCTCAAAAATTGTTTGGTCAGGAACGGGCCGTTGTTGAAGATGCCTTTCCGGGGGACGTTATTGGCCTGAACAATCCAGGGATGTTCGCCATTGGCGACACGCTTTATGTGGGACCGAAGGTGGAATATGAAGGGATTCCCTGTTTCAGTCCGGAAATCTTCAGCTGGCTTCGAAATCCAAATCCCTCAGCATTTAAGAACTTTCGCAAGGGAGTCAATGAATTGAGAGAAGAAGGCGCCGTGCAGATTCTTTACGACACGGATGAAAGTAAGCGTGATCCAATCCTCGCTGCAGTGGGACAGTTGCAGTTGGAAGTGGTCCAGCACAGACTCGAAAATGAATATGGCGTTGAAACACGGCTTGAGCCGCTTGGATTTCAAGTTGCGCGATGGGTTGCAGGCGGCTGGACACAGATGGAGCAGTTGGGTCGGATCTTCAACTGCAAGACAGTGCGTGATGCCTGGAATCGTCCTGTGTTGTTGTTCAAGAACGAGTGGAACCTCAATCAACTCCATGAAGACCACCCTGAGCTTGAACTCAGCGCCGTGGCCCCAGTTGTGAGTGGGGTCGAACCCATCAGTCTCTGAATTAATACAAGGGTCGTCAATCGATTTCTTGATCTAAGCAGCAGTTGTTTTTCTGGCGCTGTCAGAACATTGTGTTCACAAGGGATTGATAAAGTCTGTCGTTTTGAATGTGTTTACAGGAGTCGGTATTTCACTCGTCGAGATCGTGGTGATTTGGCGAATATCAGAAGCACAGTTGACGTAATTTTAAGTCAATAGCGTCAATTCATGAACAATTCTTGAATTCATAGGATACTCATTTCTGGGTAATTATGCGTATAAATTTGCTGAATATTGGTCAAGTGGAATTGATTCGAAGCGCCCTGGCGAGTGCACTTGTCTGTTCAGCGTGATTCGTTTAGTTGCCTTAATCGGTGGTTGTCGATTGTTTGAAAGCTCAAACAAACCGCCAGCGGCCACGGCCTGCGCTTGATTTCGACAGAATTACCTGAATGTTTGTTGCGTTTGGTGGACAACACCTGCTGGTTGATGCGTAGCAGTGCCGATGGCGGTACTGAGTACGTGTGCTTTCGGGGCAGCGACGAACCTGTTGAGATGTTGGAGGGCTTCCACCTGCCGCCGCAGATGCCATTGATCAAGCGGCGGCGCTGGATGAACCGCTCCGAAGCCCTCAGCTGCCGCCATCGATTGGAGTTTTCAGAGGGTTTCCGTCATGGCAGGGCCCTCTTTTGAAAAACTCTCGATACGCTCATTGCATGTTGGAGAAGCCAAGCCATGGCTGCCGTGGGTGAATCCGGTTCAGCACCGGAATCAGACGATCCCTTCGCTCGACTCGGGCTTTCGCGGGGAGCCAGCTTCGAACAGGTGCAGTCGGCACGGGAGCGTTGCCTGAAGGAAACCGGTGATGACCCTCAGGCCAAGGCTCGCGTCGAGGCGGCTTATGACGCTGTCCTGATGTCTCGCCTGCGTGAACGGCAGCAGGGTCAGGTGAGTGCTGCTGCCGCCTCTGCCTCAGAAAGAGAGGAATCAGGAGTTGCACCCGGCCCTTCCCCGGTTGTCGGGGTTTTGCAGCGGCTAAGGCCACGCCTGCCTCAGTCAGCCCCCTCCCTCAATGGATTTGCTCCGACGTGGGACCTGGTTGAGGGTCAGGGTCTTGTGGTCAGGCTTGTCCTTGGCGTCCTTGCTCTGGTCCTCCTGCTTGTGTCTCCCGGTTCCGGAGAGCTGGTGCTTGCGCTTGGCCTCATCGGTACGTTCTTGAGTCAGGTGCGTCGGGGGCGTCGTCCTCTCCCCTCACTTGG
>QCTG01000095.1 GCA_003211235.1 Synechococcus sp. AG-673-B04 | reverse complement strand
ATATTTTACCAATAATTTCATCATCATACTTTAGATCAATTCCATAATCTAAAGCAGTTATATCAGATTCGTCTTTATTGGATGAACCTGGCATTAGTGCTATGTCAGTAGAGATAAGGGATTCATCGTAATTACCTTTGAATTTGATAAAATCTTCAAACGGAGTAAAATCTGATATTTGGAATATATGATTATTATTGTAATCTTCTATGTTTTTTATGACTACCTTGTCCTCTCCATTACCAGTTTTGATTAGATGATTAAGTCCACCTTTAATTTTGTAGACGTCATCACCATCCCCAAGATCTGCAGTTGTTTGGGCATATGAAACTATTTTGTCATCGCCATCCATTGATTGAATCGTGTTTCCTAATGCTGACTTTTTAAATTTGTAGAGGCCATCATTATCATTCCCGTACAATAATGATGATTTAAATTTTGTAAATTTATAATTGCCAGCCGTATCTGCTCGAACGACATTGTCTGAGCTATTGGCACCTGATACATTTACTACATCTCCATCGTTTGAATAGGCATTAAGCCAAAACCCGGTGTTGGTTTTTTCTTGCCTATTAACAAGGCCAAGATCGTATTGAACTACATCTCCAAGAGTATTAGTGAGGCCTAAATTACTTGCAGACTCCCTGGATACCAGAGCCATACTTTCTGGCTTGACCAATGCATCGTCATCATCATCATCACTTGAGTCTGTTTCATAAACGGTTACGAAAAAACTTGTCGAAACTGAGGTGCTGCCTGTTGAAGTTCCAGTAAATGTGGCTGTGCCATCAGTAAAGTCAAAAGCATCATCTTCATAGCCTAGAACTGTAGATGCATCGTAATTATCTGCCATTTCAAGTATTTCCGCAGAGTCACCTTGGAACAATGTTGATGATTCATATGATGGTTCTGAAGTATGAGAACCAGTTACCGCCTCATAATTATATGTTACGGGTCCAGGTGATCCACTGATTTGATAAGTCCCACTAATTGTGTTTTGAATTGTTGAATCGACCCCTTTTACTGCAGCTGTATAGGATTTTCCTATATATAAATCGAGACCCTCTGTTATTTCGTTTCCATCATCATCCTCATAAGTGTATGTGCCGTCTAGATATTTATTGCCATCATCATCGGTTTCTAATGCATCACTAGCATTAAATGTAACTGTTACAGAGGCTGTCGTTGAATCTTCATAACCTTCATATATCGTTTCAGAAAACGACACTTCATTAGTTGATTCCCATGCGCTTTGGAATGCAGTCTCTACATCTACCGAATAAGTTTCTTCCACTGAAGCTGATGCTGATGAAACAGCTTCAACACCAACAGTAGCCTCAACGCCAGTCGTAACAGAGCTACCTAGCGTAAGAGCTACGCTAGCTGTTGCAGAATCGGTGTATGAAGAAGTCGTCCCAGAAGTGGTTGATGTAGATGTACTAGCTGATGATGAATATTCAAGTGAAAGTGAGTTGTCTCCAAGACCAAATGTAAATGACAGTTCAGCACCATCACCGTCAGCAACGTCGACGTTCGCATATGTGACTGTTCCTGTGCCAATTACCAATCCACCATCCTCATCGGTTATGTATGTAATATTATCTAAATAATCATCTTCAACTGAAAAATAAACTTCTTTGGCTGGAGTGCAAATACTAATAACATCCCACTGATTTGATACCTTTTCGCACATATCTGCGTCTGTTGTTCTATCAGGTAATCCATTCCATGAACCATCACTCATGTAATAGTCATTCGTTGACAGAGAATGTGAATATAAAATAAATGGTGCTGCCGAGGAATTGTTTAGGAAAATATCACTTGCATCTTGTAGGCTGGTAAGATCTTTATCTAAATAGCCTCCTAGGTCAAAGTATGTATCTGTTTTGTCACTGTACGTTTTGAATACATAAGAGGTGTATCCATCATCAGCGATTCCATCGCCCTTGATTGCATTACCAGTGCTGTCAGCGCTTAAGCTATCACTTGTTTGATCAACGCTTCTCCCGAAATACGCATTCTTGTAGGTGTCACCAGTATAATTCGGAAGTGTGTCGTCGTGCTTTTCATAATCATAACCCATTCTGACTGTTCCCAAGTCATAGGGAAATGTTCCATCGATTTCAGTTGTTGCGTTCTCTTCTGCGACTACGTTATCATCAAAGCTTGCTATTGATATATTTTCTATGAAATCAGTGGAAGATCCCCACAGAAACAGCTCTTCAAGGTTAACAACTGATGACACAACGGTTAAGCAATATTTTTTAACTTAGAG
>QCTG01000094.1 GCA_003211235.1 Synechococcus sp. AG-673-B04 | reverse complement strand
TACCTGCTGAACAACCACTACAGCCAGGAGCATCAGGCCCTGGAACAGGAGGCCTTTCGCCTGCAGAGCCAGCCGGACGCTGAGGCACTGATCATCGCGGCGCTCGAGCGGCGTTGCCCAGCGCGATGAATCTGGTCAATGGAGATGGCTACGCTCGCCTTTTGAACGGAGCGGTCCATGCTTCTCTCCCTCGCCAACGACGGACTCTCGACCTGGAGTGGTGAGGTATTGGCGGTGGGGCTGTTTAAGGATCAGCCCGCTTCGGAACTGGACAGCCGCTGGCCGGGCCTGGCCAACACGCTGAGTCGTGAACAGTTCAGCGGCAAACCCGGACAGCAGCTGGTGGTGAATCTGCTGGAGGCCTCCGGCCCCCAACGGTTGGTGGTGCAGGGACTGGGAGATGCCGCGGCCTTCAACCTCGATGGCGTGAGACGTGCAGCAGCAGCTGCCGCCAGGGCTGCGGGTGCCTCCAGCGGCCGTCTCGGCCTGCAGCTGAACTGGGAGGGTCTTGAGCCGACCGCTGCAGCGGGTGCCGCTGCGGAAGCGGTGCGTCTTTCCCTCTACACCGACCAGCGTTTTCGCAAATCGTCCGCCACGAAACCTCAACCCACCGGCCTGGAGCTAATCGGCCTGCCCCCCCAGGCCGCCGCTGGCTTCGAGCGGGTGAATGCCGATTGCGCCGGTGTGGAGCTGGCCCGGCAGCTGGTGGCGGCCCCACCGAACGTGGTTACCCCTACAGCCCTGGCCCAGACCGCGGCGGAAATGGCCGAAAGCTATGGATTGGAGCTGACGGTGCTCGAACGCGCCGATTGCGAGGCGCGAGGCATGGGTGCCTTCCTTTCAGTGAGCCAGGGGTCGGACCTCGACCCCAAGTTGATCCACCTGGTGTATCAAGCGGAGGGTGAGGTGAAGCGCCGACTGGCGCTGGTTGGCAAGGGGCTCACCTTCGATTCCGGCGGTTACAACCTCAAGGTGGGAGGGGCTCAGATCGACATGATGAAGTTCGACATGGGCGGCAGCGCCTCAGTGTTCGGCGCGATGCGTGCCATTGCCGAACGGAAACCTGCCGGCGTTGAGGTTCACATGATCGTGGCCTCCTGCGAAAACATGATCAACGGCTCGGCCGTGCACCCCGGTGACATCGTCAGCGCCGCCGACGGCACCACGATCGAGATCAACAACACCGACGCGGAAGGACGGCTCACCCTGGCCGATGCCCTGCTCTACGCCTGTGAGCAGAAACCCGATGCGGTGGTCGACGTCGCCACCCTCACCGGAGCAATCGTGGTTGCACTGGGGAGCGAGATGGCAGGTCTTTGGAGCAACAACGATGACCTCGCAGAATCACTCGACCGGGCGGCCGAGGCTGGTGGCGAGGGTTTGTGGCGGATGCCCTTGCGGCGCTCCTACAAGGATGGGCTCAAATCCAAGCTGGCCGATTTCAAGAACACCGGCCCTCGCCCGGGCGGATCGATCACAGCGGCCCTGTTCCTGGAGCACTTCGTCAGCAAGGGGATCGCCTGGGCCCATGTGGACATCGCCGGCACCGTCTGGAGTGACAAGGGCCAGGGGATGAATCCTGCCGGCGCAACCGGCTACGGCGTGCGCACACTGGTGAACTGGGTCTGTAACCCCTCATGAGCAACAACCGACTGAACTGGTACCTGAAGGCCCAGGCCGGGGTGCTGCTGCTGCCGGTGGGTTTGTGCCTCTTCGGTGAGGCGGTGAGCCGCAAAGTGGTTCAAATGATGGGTGGGGAGGCCGCCGAATGGTTCTGGACCGGAACCCTGAGCCTGATCTGCATCAATGCCGGCATCGGACTGATGATTGAAAGCGGCCTGACCAAAGGCTTCCCCGCTCCTCGTCGTCCTTCAGACAGCTAAAAATTTCTTCGACACAAAAGGCTTGGTTTCAGGAGGCAACGGCAGCTGGGAAATGGGCCGCCCCAGTGGTGCGATCAGGTGTTTCCAATGCATGAATCTGCCAGCGTGCTCGTTCAGAGCACGACTCCAGAACCCTGTCCAGATCATCCGAAGCATGCTTCGGGGATGGATATGGACCGATGTGACGGGTTCCGAGACCATCCTTAATGGTCAGCAGATACATACATTTCCTCCTGTTTTTTTTGGATCTTAAACATGGCTTCCAGGGTCGTCGATGGACGGAAACCCGTCTGTTCGCTGGGAACTGAATGAATTGAGCCACCTCGTTCGCTTAATCTTTTCCATAGGTTTTATGCATGGTTCTTAAGGCTTTTTTCGTTTTCAGTGCGTTTCAATTGGACCCTGAAAAA
>QCTG01000093.1 GCA_003211235.1 Synechococcus sp. AG-673-B04 | reverse complement strand
ATCGAGGCCGATCTTGACGCCTGTGGCTGTCGCAATCAGTTCATTAGACAGGCCGATCTTTTTGGGCTTGATGCCGAGGTCTTTGTAGTCCGTGAAGACCGGATCGGAGCTCCCGAAGGGCAGGGCCGCCAGCACTTCCACGGTGAATTTCAACGGGCTGTTCGGGGGAATGCGATCGCCAGAGCCTGATTCCCCATAAGCCATCTCGGCTGGAATAGTCAGGTCGACCACTGCGCCGATTCGCTGCCCTGCCAGCCCCCTGTCCCAGCCCTCGATCACCTGGCCGGCTCCCAGACTGAAGGAAAAGGCATCGCGGCCTTCAACGGCTTCGAAGCTGGAGAAGTCGAAGCTGGCATCGAACGTCTCTCCGTTCATCAAGCTGCCTTGGTAGCCAACCAGCAAGATGTCTCCGTTTTTGACCTTCTGGCCTTTTGACTTCCTCAGCACGTCGGTTGTGAGCGTTGTCACGGTGCCTTCTGCCATGAATTTCAACAGGTTTTGAGCAGTCTGGCGGCAGGTTTCAATCTCGAAGCGAGCCATGGAACACTCTTTTGACAGGAGGGTTTGGCTGGCGGTCTCCCGCATTCCCCGTGGGCAGCTCGCCACCTATGGACAGATCGCCGATTTGATCGGTGCCTATGGCTGTGCCAGGCAGGTGGGCTGGGCCTTGCGGAGACTCACCCTGCCCACCGATGTGCCCTGGCACCGCGTGGTTAACGCCAAGGGCCGCATTTCGATGAGCCTGAGCCGCGAGGGCAGTGACTGGATCCAGCGTGAGCTGTTGATGGAAGAGGGTGTACCGGTGGATGCCGAGGGGCGTCTGCCTCTGCGAGCGCGGCTCTGGCGTCAGGGCGCTATGTCTGGGAACTGACGAATCCGCCCTTTGAGCCTGTCTGCAACCCCTGGACTTCCGCCACGGCGCCTGGCTTGGGATGTGTTGCTGGCTGTGGCAGCAGGGGCCTATGCGGATGTGGCACTGGAGCGGGCCCTGCGTGACGGCTCTCTGGCAGGTCCTGATCGGGGCCTGGCCACAGAGCTGGTCTATGGCGCCATCCGTCGCCGTCGATCCCTGGATGGCTGGCTGGACCGGCTTGGTCGGGTCCCGGCGCGCAAGCAGCCCCCCAAATTGCGATGGCTGCTGCACATCGGCCTGTATCAGTTGCTGTGGATGGAGCGGATCCCTGTTTCAGCTTCGGTCAACACCTGTGTGGCGCTGGCGAAGGCGGGGGGACTGGCGCGGCTGGCGCCGGTGGTGAATGGTCTTCTCCGCTCTGCTCAACGGGCCAAGGAGGCGGGGGAGGAACTCGAGCGGCCTGCCGACATGGCTCAGGCTCTGGCCCTGGAACATTCCCTGCCGGACTGGTTCACGCCCCTGTTGCTCCAGTGGCGGGGTGCTGAAGGAGCCGCTGCAGTGGCCTCCTCGTGTAACAAGGTGCCCACCTTGGATCTGCGGGTTAATCCGCTGCGACGCAGCCGCGAGTCAGTTCAGGAGGATCTTGCGGCAGCGGGAGTGACCACCCGCCCCATCACGGGCTGCCCCCAGGGTCTGCAGGTGGAGGGGCACAGCGGTGATCTGCGCCGTTGGCCGGGATATGAGTCGGGCCACTGGTGCGTGCAGGACAGGGCGGCTCAGTGGGTGGCCCCGTTGCTGCAGCCTTTGCCAGGTGATCGAATCCTCGATGCCTGTGCGGCTCCCGGTGGCAAGAGCACCCATCTGGCGGAACTGGTGAACGATGACGGGGAAATCTGGGCCGTCGATCGGTCTTCAGGTCGATTGCAACGGGTCGCTGCCAATGCTGCGCGGCTCGGTTTGTGCTCGATTTCGGCACTCACGGCTGATGCGGCAGCGCTTCAGAACGATCGTCCCAGCTGGAAAGGCAGCTTCCAGCGCATCCTCCTGGATGCACCCTGTTCCGGACTTGGAACCCTGGCTCGTCATCCCGATGCTCGCTGGCGGATTACGCCGGCTGCCATCGAGGGCTTGTTGCCCCTTCAGAGCGATCTGTTGGATGGGTTGGTGCCATTGCTGGCGCCTCAAGGTCGCCTTGTTTACGCCACTTGCACGATTCATCCGGCTGAGAACGATCAGCAGATTCATCAGCTGCTGAAGCGCCATCCGCAGCTGGAGCTTCTGGAGCAGCATCAGCGTTGGCCTGATGATGCGGCTGGAGGCGACGGGTTCTTCGCGGCGGTGCTTCAGCGTCGTTGAATCTTGGGTTTCAACCAGTTGCGTCGACCGTCGACCTCGTTGGGAGCAACGGGAGGCACCTGGGGCTCGGGTGCCTGCTGGGTGCGTGCTTCCGGTATGGGCTTCGGTGCAGCGTCATTCTCGGGACGCG
>QCTG01000092.1 GCA_003211235.1 Synechococcus sp. AG-673-B04 | reverse complement strand
ATAGGCCGCAGTACCCACGTTGCCTTTGTCGGGAGGGAAACTGAACACGGTGATGGCCAGCTTCTTGTCAATGCGCGGCTTGATGCGCAGCGACGACCAGCGGATGGCACGTTCGGCGATTGCATCAACACGGTCCTGAAGCGTGTGAGCCTTGCCGGTGGCATCGTCGCGACCGGAAAGGACGATCGGCTCAATCGCACCGTCAAGCTCAGGGATGGCGATCTGCAGTGCCACCTGAACCGGATGGAGTCCCAGATCGCTTTGTTCCCACTCCTGAGTGGTCTGGAACACGAGGGGCAACGCCACCATGTAGGGGCAGTTGAGCTTTTTCAGAGACTCGATGGCCTTGGGATGGTCCTGGCGGGCAGGTCCACCCACCAGGGCGAAGCCCGTGAGAGAAACGATGCCATCCACCAGTGAATTCTCTGGATTCAGCGGGTCGTAGAAGAACGCGTTGACGGGTTTGGAAAAGTCCAGACCGCCACAGAAGATTGGTATGACCCTCGCGCCTCGAAACTCAAGCTCCTGGATGATGGCCACGTAATGGGCGTCATCCCCTGTAACGATGTGGCTGCGCTGGAGCACCAGACCGATCACTGGCCCCTTTCTGGCGTCCTCGGATAAGTCGGTACGGCTAGAGGACCAGTTGAGGTACTCCTTGAGGTCCTCAAACATCGAAGGGGCCAGAGGATGCCAGATACCCAGATCAGGGAAGACCTCCGGTTCGGCCACCTCCATGGCCGGGCGATCCTCACCCTCGGCTGCTGGGAAGACGTATTTATCCGCCAACATCAGCAGGAAGTTGCGCAGGTTGTCCGGCGTACCCCCAAGCCAGTACTGGAAACTGAGCATGAAGCTGCGGGCATCCTGCGCCTTCTCCACAGGCAGGTACTTGAGAACAGTGGGAAGGGTGTTCAGGAGCTTGAGCATGGCGTCCTGAAATCCAGGACCGCCGGCTTCCTTCCGCTTCTTCATGAAGCCGGCAATGGCGCTTTTGCTCTGTCCCAGCTGAGCCATAGAAAAGCTGCCCAGCTTGTTGAGCCGCATCACCTCAGGCATCGAGGGGAAGACAACCGCAGCCTTCAAGCGATCCCGGTGGGGTACGACGGCTTCAACAACCTTCTGGGCCAGATCCTCAATGAAAATCAGCGAGGCGATAAAGACATCGGCCTGGGCAACATCGGCGCAGAAATCGGCGTAGTTGTCCTCGTCGCGCAGTTCCTCAATCAGATAGCCGCTGAGTTCAATACCTAGATCGTCTCCGGAGGCATTCAGAGCATTAGCCGCCTGGGTGAGAGCGTTTTGATATTGGGGCTCAAGAACCACGTAAACAGCCTTCATCACGGCTTTGTGGTTCTGGCCCTCCACAGGAGCAACGCGTCGATCGGCGGAGCGAACCTGTGTGAACATCAGCGCATCTTGAGCAATGTGAAGGACCCTACGGCGACAAAGAGGGCTTAGGCGAAGATTCCTGATTGGCGTTACACGGCCGCCCCATAGGCTCAGGTCATCCATCAATGCTTCGATGACCGCTCAAATCCCCGTTGTGGTTGCAGGTGCACTGGGACGGATGGGGGCCGAAGTGATCCGCGCAGTTGTCGGAGCCGAGGATTGTTCCCTTGTGGGCGCCATCGACAACACCCCTGGAAAGGAGGGGGTGGACGTTGGGCTGGAACTGGGCTTGGGTGAACTCGAAGTGGCTGTGACCGCGGATTTCGAGGGCTGCCTCTGCGCTGTGAGCCAGTCGGTGCGCGACAGCGACAAGGCCTCTGTTCTGGTTGATTTCACCCATCCTTCCGTTGTGTACGAACACACCAGAGCTGCGATCGCCTACGGGGTGCATCCAGTGATCGGTACTACAGGACTTTCACCCAAGCAGCTCAAAGACCTCAGTGAGTTCTCCACCAAAGCGTCCATCGGCGGTGCAGTGATTCCCAACTTCTCCGTTGGCATGGTTCTTCTGCAACAGGCAGCGGCGGCGGCGGCACGGTTTTATGACCACGCCGAACTCACGGAACTGCATCACAATCGCAAGGCCGATGCGCCCAGCGGCACCTGCATCAAGACGGCGGAATTGATGGAGGAGCTGGGCAAAGACTTCAATCAAGAAGAGGTCGAAGAGCACGAATCGCTGACGGGATCCCGCGGAGGACGACGTGAAAGCGGGCTGAGGCTTCACTCCCTTCGATTGCCTGGGTTGGTGGCTCACCAGGAGGTGATGTTTGGTGCACCCGGAGAGACCTACACCCTGCGCCACGACACGATCGATCGTTCCGCCTACATGCCAGGTGTGCTGCTCACCATTCGAAAGGTGGGTGGACTCGGCAACTTGGTCTACGGCC
>QCTG01000091.1 GCA_003211235.1 Synechococcus sp. AG-673-B04 | reverse complement strand
GGCGGTAGCTCCACTGCTCGATGCGGGTTCCATCGCTGAGGGTCTCGCTCTTGATCGGCTCTTCAAGATCGTCGTTGTCTTCAACTTCGCCGTTGAAGCGCACCCAGATCCAATCGTGCAGACCGATGCGTTCGTCTTCGAAAGCATGGATCGCATCGTCGAGACTGGCGTACGTGCGGCTGCGATCGCCGTATTCCGGCTGCTCATAGCCGGGTTGAAGAGCCGTGAGGTAGTAAGAGCCGAGCACCATGTCCTGAGACGGGGTGACGATCGGCTCGCCGGTCGCTGGAGAAAGGATGTTGTTGCTTGCCAGCATCAACATCCGAGCCTCGGTCTGGGCCTCAATCGCCAGCGGCACGTGGACGGCCATCTGGTCACCGTCGAAGTCAGCGTTGAATGCGGGACAGACGAGAGGGTGGAGCTGGATGGCACGGCCATCGACAAGCTTCGGCTCAAAGGCCTGAATGCCGAGGCGGTGCAGCGTCGGAGCACGGTTCAACATGATCGGGTGACCGTCGATCACCTCCTGCAGCACCTGCATCACCTCATCATCGGCACGCTGAATGAGTTTCTTGGCCGCCTTGATGTTGTTAACGATGTTCTGACGGATCAGGCGATGGATCACGAAGGGCTGAAACAGCTCGATCGCCATCTCCTTGGGCAGACCGCACTGGTGCATCTTCAGCTTGGGGCCAACCACAATCACCGAACGGCCGGAGTAGTCGACCCGCTTACCCAGAAGGTTCTGGCGGAAACGACCCTGCTTGCCCTCAATAATATCGCTGAGGGACTTCAGCGGTCTGTTGTTGGCGCCCACCACCGTGCGCCCGCGGCGGCCGTTGTCGATCAAGGCATCAACGGCTTCCTGCAGCATCCGCTTCTCGTTGCGGACGATGATCTCGGGGGCCAGGATCTCCTGAAGCCGTGCGAGGCGGTTGTTGCGGTTGATCACCCGCCGATAGAGATCGTTGAGATCACTGGTGGCAAAGCGTCCGCCATCAAGCTGCACCATCGGGCGCAGATCGGGTGGGATCACGGGGATCACATCCAGCACCATCCACTCCGGACGGGCACTGGTGGCAATGAAGTTGTCGATCACACGCAAGCGCTTGATCAACTTGGCTCGTTTCTGACCCTTACTGCCGTTGATGTCTTCACGCAGCTGTTGCGCGACCTCGTCGAGGGTGAGGTCTTCCAGTAGCTGCTTCAGTGCTTCGGCACCGATGCCAACCACCGGCTCGTTTTCGATCTCGGAATCTTCCGCGTAGATCTCATCTTCGATCTCGAGCCACTCGTCCTCGGTGAGCAGCTGTTTGTACTTGAGATCTTTGTGGTCGCCGGGATCCAGCACCACATAGCAGTTGAAATAAACAATCTGTTCAACATCCCGCAGGGGCATATCCAGAAGGATCGCCACATAACTGGGGATGCCCTTGAGGTACCAGACATGGGACACCGGGGCCGCCAGCTTGATGAAGCCCATGCGGTGACGGCGCACCCGGCTTTCCGTGACCTCCACACCACAGCGCTCGCAGACGATGCCGCGGTGGCGAACACGCTTGTACTTACCGCAGTGGCATTCCCAGTCCTTGGAGGGGCCGAAGATCTTTTCGCAGAACAGCCCGTCCATCTCGGGCTTGAGGGTGCGGTAGTTGATGGTCTCCGGTTTGGTGACCTCACCCACCACCTGACCATTGGGCAGGGTGCGTTGACCCCACTCCATCACCCGATCGGGTGATGCAAGGGTGATCTTGACATAATCGAAGTGGTTCTCGGTACGCAGATTGCTGTTGGTCATTGACGGTTAAAGAAGAAGGAGCGGTGTGTCTGTTCGTTCGTAGATCCGTCAGTCCTCGTCGTAATCCGCGACGCCGAGGGATTCGTAGGTAGGCCGACTGGGAGTGCTGCGCCTTGGGTTCACGTCCTGCATCAGGTCAACTTCCTTGCCTTCATCGGTATACACAGCGATGTCGAGTCCCAGGGACTGCAATTCGCGCATCAGCACCTTGAAGGATTCCGGTGTGCCAGGGCGAGGGATCGGCTTGCCTTTCACGATCGCGTTGAGAGCCTCGTTGCGGCCCTGCATATCGTCCGACTTGACCGTGAGCAGTTCCTGCAGGGTGTAAGCGGCGCCATAAGCCTCGAGAGCCCAGACCTCCATCTCACCAAGTCGCTGACCACCCTGCTGGGCCTTGCCGCCCAGGGGCTGCTGGGTAACAAGGGAGTAGGGGCCAGTGGAACGGGCGTGGATCTTGTCGTCCACGAGGTGAACCAGCTTGAGGAAGTGGGAGTAACCCACAGCAACCGGTTGATCGAATGGCTGGCCGGTCCGACCATCTCGGAGCACC
>QCTG01000090.1 GCA_003211235.1 Synechococcus sp. AG-673-B04 | reverse complement strand
GATTTGTGGATATCGATGCGCCGGATTACAACCCCTCTGCCCATGGAGAAATCGGGTATCGGGAGGCCATGGGCCGGATTCATGCCATCTGCTTGGACGGAACGGTCCTGCGGGATGTGGCTGTGTTCCGCGAGGCCTATCGACTCATCGGCCTCGGATGGCTTTATGCCCCAACGCGTTGGCCGCTCATCTCCCCCATCGTCGATCGCATTTACGCCATCTGGGCTGCGCGACGGTTGCAGCTCACCGGGCGTCCTGATTTGGACACCCTCTGCAGTGACCGCAATGCCTGTCGGGTGTCATCGACCGCGGATTGAACGGTTGTCGATCGCTGGATCCCTCTCCAAAATTGGATTTGGAGAGGGACTTTCCGGTGAAGGATCAATCAGCAACCCCTTACGAGGGCTTCTCAGAGCGTGTGACCGATGGCAGTGATGCCGATCGGCAAAATGCCTACGGGCGCTGGCTGAAGCGACTCAGGGGCAACCAGGGACGCTCGGGAGGCGAGCAACAGGCTTCATCCGAGAACAAGAGCTGATCAGACGTCAGTTCGATGGCCGTCGGTAGATCACCTTCAAGGGCCACAGAGCGATCGGCAAAGAGATCGCGATAGCTGTCTTGATCAGGAAACGACGCATGTCACCGCGGAACGCGACTGTTCCAGGTTGGCCTCAGATTGCAAGGTTTGGCCACTGCCGCTCCAAACATGCTCGTTAGGGTCTGATCAGAAGCTTTGTCCGGATGGCGTCGGCCGCATCGGCCTGGGATCGGTTGGGGATGCACTTGCGGGACACCCAGTTGCTTGGCTCGATTCAAAGCACCTTGTACTGGGACCAGAACACGAGAATGCCCAGCGGCGGAGCAGCATGGCGGGGTGAGCAGCTGACGTTGCTGGCCCGACAGCTGCATGCACGTCAGAGTTCCAGCCTCTATGCCGATCTGGTGGCCGAGGCTCGTCAGGCCTGGGCGAGCGGCGAACATTGCGCGCAGCAGGGGCGCAACCTTGATCTGCTTGAGCAGGACCTCCGTCGTCAGCAGGCCCTGGATCCTGAACTTGTCGCCTCCATCGCCACGGCCAAAGCCAAGGGCTACAACTGCTGGCAACAGTCGCGTGCAGCATCAGACTTTGCTGGCTTTGCTCCAGCACTCCAGACGCTCATCGATCTGCGCAAGGAGCAGGCCCGCCAGCTGCAGGAACCGCGTTCCTGCTGGGAAACGCTGGCACAGCCGTTTGAGCCGGATCTGAACCTCAAGCGCCTGCAGGAGCTTTTTGCGCCCTTGCGGGCGCGATTGCCTGAGCTGGTGAAAGAAACCCGGGCGATTTCCCAGTCCCGCACGATGGAGTGGGATCTGGATGAACCAGCTCAGCAGCAGTTGTGCGAGCAGTTGCTGCGCTCATGGGGGCGGGATTCCGCCATCACCTGCATGGCGCGGTCTCCACACCCGTTTTCCATCACACTTGGCCCTGCGGATTACCGCATCACGACACGGGTTGTTCCAGGTCAGCCCCTCTCCTGTTTTCTTGCAACAGCCCATGAATGGGGCCACTCCCTTTACGAGCAGGGCCTGCCGGATCAGAGCCATCAGTGGTTTACCTGGCCCCTTGGACAGGCCACGTCCATGGCGGTTCATGAAAGCCAGTCGTTGTTCTGGGAAAACCGGGTGGCCCGCAGTCTCCCCTTTGCGCATCAGTGGTGGCAGCGCTTCGCTGAGGCAGGTGCACCACTGACATCCGCCGGCGATCTGTGGCGGGCGATGAATCCCCTCGCTCCAGGTCTGAACAGGGTGGAGGCCGATGAACTCAGCTATGGATTGCATATCCTCATTCGCACCGATCTCGAAATTGCACTGCTGGAACAGGGATTAGCGGTGCAGGACCTCCCTAATGAGTGGAATCAACGCTATGGGCAGCTCCTTGGGGTTCAGCCGGCTAGCGATGCAGAGGGATGTCTCCAGGATGTGCACTGGAGCGAGGGTCTCTTCGGGTATTTCCCGTCCTACCTGCTGGGGCATTTGATCAGTGCCCAGTTGTCTGAGGCCATGGAGACTGAGATTGGTTCCCCGGAAGAGCACATCGCCGCAGGGGATGTGACCCCCATGCTCGGCTGGTTGCGTCAGAACGTCCATGGTGTGGGCAGGGCTCTGAATGCCGAAGATCTTGTTCAGCAGGTCACGGGCCGCCCGTTGGACAGTGCTGCGTTTCTTCGTCACTTAACCGCCAAGTTGAATCGTCTTGCGACGTTGTGACCTTCAGGGTCCCCCGTAGGATCCCGGCGCAGTCCATCGCCGTCCATGGCCAATCTCGATCAGGCTCCCAGCCGCAGCATGCCGAACTTGCTGCATGTGCTGCCGGCCTTCGCTGATGAAGCCGAGCTTCGTCTCAACACGATCGTGGAGCTCAA
>QCTG01000089.1 GCA_003211235.1 Synechococcus sp. AG-673-B04 | reverse complement strand
CAGCTCCGCAGAATCGCTAGGCCTGCAGTGCGGTGGTAGTCCTGATGCTCTCCGGGATAGCGATCGGTGTACTTAAAGCGATCGAGGTGGTGCTTGAACGGCCCATCGTTTTCATTAATCAGGGCCGAGGCATCGCCGGCTTCACGCAGCCTGCGGGGATCCGCCTGATCCAGGGCCCACTCCATCACCGCCAGGCTTTCGTCGATCACCGTTCCATCGCTCAGCACCAGCACCGGCACGGTGCCCTTGGGGGAAACCTGCAGCATTTCGGCCGGCTTTTGCTTCAGGGCGATTTCACGCCACTGCACCAGAAGCCCCGCCTCCAGCAGGGCCCAGCGGGCACGCATCGCGTAGGGGCAGCGGCGGAAGCTGTAAAGGATCGGCAGCACAGCATCGGAGGGGGCCCTTAACCGGATCGTGTTGTTCCGGTCAGTCATGCAAGGGGCCTGCTGTTGTTGATTTCTCGGGATGGGTCGCGCTGTTGCGCGGCATCGATCTGACGTTGACGCATCGAGAAGCGTTGACGATCGGCATCGCTGAAACGATCCACGCAGTGCACACACTGCACCCCTTTGATGTAACTCGAGAGGGCCCGTTGCTCCGGTGACACGGGAAAACCGCAGGCATGGCACAGGCTGTGCTGACCCGGTTCCAGCTGGTGGTTGAGGGCCACCCGCTGATCAAACACAAAGCATTCACCGCGCCAACGGCTCTGCTGCTCCGGCACCTGCTCGAGGTAGCTGAGGATGCCGCCGCGCAGGTGGTGGATTTCACCAAATCCCTGCTGTTGCAGATAGCTGCTGGCTTTTTCGCAGCGAATGCCGCCGGTGCAGAACATGGCGACCCGCTTCTGACCGTTCTCCTCCAGGAGCGGTTTCAGGTGTTGCTCGGCCCACCTTGGAAAGTCGCGGAAGCTTTCGGTGCCCGGATCAATGGCGCCTTCAAATGAGCCGATCGCTGTTTCGTAGCTGTTGCGCGTGTCGATCACCAGGGTTTCGGGGTCATCCACCAGGGCATTCCAGTCCTTTGGATCCACATAGGTGCCCACACTTTTGCGGGGGTCAACGCCGCCATCGCCAATGGTCACGATCTCCTTTTTCCTTCGCGCCTTGAAGCGACGGAACACCGGCTGATCGGCCCAGCTGCGCTTCACCTCAAGCAGCTCGTACTGGCTGTCTCCCAGTTGCAGTGATTGGCGCAGCTGCTCAAGCAGGGCTTCCACAGCCGGTTGTGGTCCGCTAATCGTGCCGTTCACCCCTTCATCCGCTACCAGCACTGAGCCGAGCACCTTGCCTTCGCCCGCCAGGATCGGTAAGCGTTCCAGCAACATCTCCCGCTGGCCCTGCTCCAGGGGGACGAAGGCGTAAAAGGCAGCAACCAGGAGCTGGCTCATGCACAGCACTCCACAGACAGGCCACTTGCCTTCAGGTCAGTCCTGTAGCCCCGGTTGAGCAAGGTTTTCAGCTGAAGCGCGTCACCCCCATCATCAGGCTCAAGGGGGCCGTGGCCTGGAGCGTTAGTCAGATGAAGCCACCTAAACATCAAGTCGTCAATGACACCAGCGGTCAATCAACAAGAGCAGGGTTGTATTGGTTCTCTCCCATCAACTTGGTTTCGGGTTTGTCACCATTCGCATGCCTGGTGATGCGGGCTATAGATGGACGTGGATCTTATAAACCCGCTCCCTTTCATGGGCAGTAACGGTTTGATCTGCCTGCGATGCGAGCCCAGCCAACGTTTTGAATCAATGGCAACCAGAGACGAAATCCGCGCTGTCTTTGCTGATCCCCAACTCGATGGAATGGATTGTCTTTATGACGCCATTGGGGCGATGCTTCAAGACGGGTCGGAATTTCAACCCGCCTACTCCTTGGTGGTTTCTGAAGGCGATGCTCCGGCCACCACTTGGGTCAGGTTCTGCGTGCAATGCGCAACGCGCTTTGATGACCCGCCCGAGGAATCCGAATTTTTAGCGGTGTTGGAAGAGTTCTCCAGGAAGCGTGTTGGGCTGGACTAGTCCCCAATGTTTGGAGTTTTCGCTTCTTGCACGGGCGACAAAAAACCCCGCCATTTATGACGGGGGTTAATCTTCTAAAGGAACATTATCGAAACTCTCAAGATGCGTGAGAAATTCATTTTATTCAGAAATAATCAGGCTGCAGAAATGCTCAGTGGTGCTGCGGGATAACTTGTGGGCATTGGATCTGCCTGACCATTGGCGAGGGCTTTGGCTCGCCGATACATCTCACTATTTGTTGAACCATTAGCCTCCATTGCTGCTGCAACTACAGCCCAATTACGAATTTCAGTGGTCATCACAGAGGTATTTAATTTAATAGTCAATCTTTGCAAAACTCATGGCTGTGTTGTGAGGCAGAAACCCGCACCACGCTCAGGCCGCAG
>QCTG01000088.1 GCA_003211235.1 Synechococcus sp. AG-673-B04 | reverse complement strand
TACACATGTTCCTATTAAGCTTGCCACTCTTGAGAGGCGTATGATTGATTTAGATGGAGCTCTTTGGAAAGGTGTTTTAAGTTCAACGCAGCGGAATCCATCATGGATGAGTGCCTGAATCGACGCTTAGCACATGCGTAATTTAGACTCCTGTCTCATTACTTTTGGGGCTTATTCGACTCGGAGTATCAAGGCGGCTGAAAATGGTATTTGAATTACCTTCTCTGCCTCGATGGCCAACGTTGATCGAAGAACCAACGGCGGACACAGTTCACGCAGTCCACGGGGGATTCGTAGGGCAGCACATTTCGGCCGGGGATGGTTTCGATCACAGCATCTGGAAGCTTGTCTCTGTAAGTGGCGAGTCGTTGGTCTAGATCGTCCCAGCTGCGGGACCGGCCGATACCCGTGGCTGAACCTCCGAATACAACCTGTAGCGGCAGCCTCAGGCCGGTGAGTTGAGGCTCCCAATCGCGTCGCCAGAAGCCTGCCAAAAAGGAATACACCGCCCATCGGCTGTTCATGTTTCTGGACCCTTCGTTCAGGGCCTGCAACCACTCCTCATCCACAGCTTCTGCCTGCGCGAAGAGGTTCTTTTGAGAGAAAGATTTCAGAAAATCTCTCCGCCGTGCGTAGCGATAGAACAGGTTTCCAACGGGCCCCTGGAACAGCCACCGCCAGAGCTGTTGAGACCGCTCGATTGGAAATGTCTCCTGTAGCACCCGCCATCCCGGTGGGCTGATTGCCACCAGACCGCAGACCAGTTCGGGAGCCCGTTCCAGCATTGCCAAGGCGATCGGGAGCGTGGTTCCTTGCGCCACCACTACCGCAGGTCCATCGTTGCGTTCACGCAGCATTGCCACAAGCGGCTGAGCCCAGTCATCCGGCGTGAGGGGATCACTGCTGCAGTAGGCTTCTCCGCATCCAATCAGGTCCGGTGCGAATAACTCGCTCTCAGGATCATCTGCGTGCCAGCGGCGGATGAACCGATCCCAAAAGCGGGAGGACAGACCAACGCCAACTGGATGAATCAGCAGCAAAGGTGGCATTGAGACGCCAGCGGATTCCGTCACTGGATTTTGTGAATGCTGAGAAATTAGCGACCGGTTGCGTGGGGCTGTTGGTCTGCCAATGGACATGAATGGACTGCATCCAGCAATTGCTTCGGTTTTTGCAATTGGTCTGTATTCAATGGAACGGAGGCCAGAGCACGGGTGTGTGAGGTTCTTTTGGTTTTCCTGATCAGATCAGATTTGGTTGATGGGTGAGGAAATCGTCGCGGTTGATGTTGAGGATGGTGGTTTTGATGTTGTTCGTGTTGTCTTTGAGTTGGAGATTTTTTCCTTGTTGGATGAATTGAAGGTTGAGGTTGCTGGGTGCCTCGATGACATCGCCGTCTGCAATGGAGAAGTCGTTGATGGTGTCTTTGCCTTTGGAGAGCTTGAAGGTGTCCGAGCCTTCACCGCCGGTGAGGGTGTCCTTGCCTTTGCCGCCAAAGAGGGTGTCGTCGCCAGAGCCGCCATGGAGTCGGTCGTGGAATGCGTGACCTTTGAGAAGGTCATCACCTGAGGAACCTCTGAGGGTGTCCTTGCCCTTGCCGCCGGAGAGGGAGTCGATGCCGCCGCCGCCTTTGAGCAGGTCGCCTTTGGTATTACCTTTGAGGACGTCATCGCCAGAGGAGCCCCGAAGGGTGTCGTGTCCTTGATCGCCGGAGAGGGAGTCATCACCGGATCCTCCGGTCAGTGTGTCCGCTTGAGATCCACCTTGAAGGGTGTCGTTGTCGGCGCCGCCGGTGATGAGATCACGTCCCTGTCCACCTATCAGCAGGTCATCACCAGCGGCTGAACCGATGGTGTCTTTGCCACCACCGCCATCGAGGGTGTCGTCGCCTGCACCGAGGACGATGGATTGGGGATGGTCATCGGCGTGAACGACATTGCTGCCGGTGCCACCGGTGATGACAGCGGGCCCGATGATCACCGTGTAGTCGATGTTGTTCAGCTCCAACTGGGTGGGTGCAGCAGATGGCATCTGGCGGAGGTCGATGACAAAGGCTTCTGTTTGTGATGGGGTGCTTGTGGAGTTGCTGGTTGTATCGGAATCGCCATCAGTGGCAGGAGCAGTGCTGCCTGTGATGACGATGGGTTGACCCGGCGCGCTGGATGTGGTCGTGGGGATGATGGTGCGAACGTCGACCGTTGAGGTCTGAGGAAGTTGTTGAACGAAGCTGATGGCGGCGTTGATCAGCTCTGTTTCGGAGGAGCTGTCTCTGGTGTCAATGGACGCAGTGAGAGTGTCTTGTGCTACGGCTGTGGATTGAGCCAAGACAGAACCTTCCGCGGTAATCGACACACCAGGGGGAAGCGCGGCCTTAACAACGTTGTCGTTGTTGCCGGAGTTTTCAACGAGTGCAGCGG
>QCTG01000087.1 GCA_003211235.1 Synechococcus sp. AG-673-B04 | reverse complement strand
GGGTCTGTCTTAGTCGACAACCACTCAGACAGACTTGGCAGGGCTTCGGAACGGGTCACACCGACTGCCCTCGGTACCGAGGGCAAAGTCCATTGATCGATCGACTGAAGTGGATGAAGCGTCGGCATCCAGAGACGTTCACACTGCTCCACCGACTCCTTCAGGATTGTTTGCCAGCGTTCGGGCCGATGCTCCGCCTGGGGAGTGCATCGTCTGCAGCTCAGCGGCTGTATGGCATCGATCCCCAGCTCACAGGCCATTCGCAGCGCGTCGTCAAATCCTCGTCGGGTGAGGGCCAGCGCAAGCCCCAGGCGCCTCACCGGCTCAGGCTCCTGTTCACAGGGTGATTCGCTGAGCTGCAGGCCTTCGCCGTCGACCACCAACGCTTCCCACAACAACCCGCATCCATCGGTGATCGACAGACGGTCCCCGGTCCTGCGCCGCAGGACGCGTTTGATGTAATGCGACTCATCCGCTGTCAGAGGGAGCCTCCCATCCCCGTTGAGCACCTGGGCCAAACGGCCCGGCTCAATCAACAGCCGACGAAGCTCACCCACCAGAGGGAAACAGGCTGTCCGGATGTTCTTCGACGGCCCAATCGTCGTTGACGCCGCCAATCACCACTTCTTCGATCTGCACCACATCGGTATCCAGTTGACGCAGGGCGTTGATCAGAACATCGATACCGACGCCGTCACTTGTGCCCATATCAACCCAGCAACGGCCCCATTCACCCTGGTATTCCAACTCACCCATGTTGTGCATCAGAGCAGGCATAACGCCCTGTGCCTCCTCATTGTCGTAGCTCATCCAGCTCAAATCGGCTCCGGCATCGTGAGCCTGAAGGTTCTCGGCATTGAACCCACCCAGCCGACCGATCACATACCAGCTGTCGAAGATGCCATCGACGTAATTGCACTCCCCCTGACTTGGTGGAGACGCGAAGCGAAGCCAGATCCAGCAACTGAACGGATCCACTTCGCGGAAACGGACGTCCATGGGGAAGCACCGGTGATTTCGCATCATCGGTCAAGCTGTGGCCCATGTTGAAGCTCAGATCGCTCCTCTACTGCCCTGCAACAGCGGAGACAGCCATCCTCCGCAATGTCTCCCTGGAGGCGGAGGTGGGCACGCCGGTTTTGATCGCCGGTGCCAGTGGTAGTGGCAAAACAAGCCTGATGGATGTGATCAGCGGTTTGAGCGCTGAACAATCAGGCCAGGTTCTCTGGAACGAACGCACACTCACCCGTCGTCAGCGACGTTGGTTATGCGGACTGGTTTTTCAATTCCCCGAACGGCACTTTTTAGGCCTCACGGTGGGTCAGGAACTGCGACTGGGCCATCGGCGGGTGAGCAACGACAAGCTGCAGAACGTTCTTGCCCAGGTCGGCCTTGAGACGGTCAGCCTCCAGATGCCACCCGAACGCTTGAGCGGAGGACAACAACGTCGCCTCGCTCTGGCGGTTCAGCTTCTGCGTGGCGCAGAGGTTCTGCTGCTGGATGAACCAACAGCGGGGCTCGACTGGTCGGTACGGTCCGATGTGTTGACGTTGCTGGCGGAACTGTCAAAGCATCGCGTTGTGATCGTGGTGACCCATGAGCCTCAGTTGTTTGAGGGCTGGAGCTGCAACCGCTACCAGCTCAGGAACGGTGGCCTCGAGCGGGCGTCTAAATTGCCTTCATTGTGAGTAACAACCAATGGCCGACCGCCTGGTGAGAGCGACGGCCGCTGGAGGCGGTATTCGCCTGGTGGCTGTTTCAACGACCGAAACCGTTGTTGAAGCCAGTCAGCGCCATGGTCTGTCCTATCTGACCACCGTGATGCTGGGCCGCGCGATGGGAGCTGGCCTGATGTTGGCCAGTTCGATGAAGGTGAAGCATGGCCGGGTCAATCTTCGGCTCGGTTCCGACGGTCCACTGCGTGGATTGATGGTTGATGCAGGACGGGACGGAACTGTTCGTGGCTATGTGGGAGAGAACGCCCTCGAGCTGGATCCAATCCTTGATGCAGAGGGGCACTACGGGTTTAATTTCAAAGAGGCCGCCGGTACCGGCTACCTGCACGTGATGCGGGACGACGGAAAGGGCGAACCCTTCAACAGCACCGTTGAACTTGTGAGCGGTGGAATTGCGGAGGACGTGGCCTCCTATCTCCTGCACTCCGAACAAACCCCTTCAGCGGTATTTCTTGGAGAAAAAATCAGCAGCAGTGGCCTGAACTGCAGCGGAGGACTACTGGTGCAGATCCTGCCGAAAGCCGCTGAAGAACCCGCTTTGGTGGAACTGCTCGACCATCGTTGCCGGGAAATCGAAGACTTCAGTGGTCGGCTGGCGCGACACGGAGACAACCTCACCGATTTGCTCAAAGACGTGTTTCCAGATCTGGATCCGCGTCCGCTTGAAGATGCTGAAGCAACGCAAACGATTCAATTTCAATGTCGCTGCAGTCGGCGGCGCAGCGTTGCTGCCCTGATGCTGTTGGGCCAGGAGGAACTAGAAGACATGCT
>QCTG01000086.1 GCA_003211235.1 Synechococcus sp. AG-673-B04 | reverse complement strand
CATGGCGTCTCGCAGTCGAAAACGGCCTTCTTTCGTTGGGGTCAAGCTGTAGGAAATAATGCTGCCTGGGATGATGTCCTGCTTCAGGCGGAAGGCAGGCACAAAAAAGCTGTGCAGAACGTCCTCTGAGATCAAACGAAAATTGACGCGTTGATCAACGGGTAGATGAAGTTCAGAGCTCCGCACTCCATTGGGATAGACAAATTCCCAGCTCCATTGCCGGGCAATGACATCAATAGGACCGATATCTGCTTTGGGATCCTTCGCGATCAGCACTGTTGGATCGGTACCGATGGCGTATTTGTGCTTCGGACCAAGGGTCTGAAGCTTCATATTCACATTCATGGAATATGTGGCGATCAGGAAGACCGTCACAAGGGGAATGATCGTCCAGGTGATCTCCAACTTGGTGTTCCCCTCGATCGGCGCACCATCGCTTTCGTCGTACTTCCCAGCCCGGTTGAACAGCAGCACCCAGCCCATGAAGCCGGTGCAACCGAAGAAGATGAACGATCCGATGCCCGTCTCCAGGGCGAACAGATCATCGACATAGGGAGCGGCGCTGGAGGCTTGAGGTGGGAACCAGCTGTAGGACCAGTTCGCCATCATTTTGGCGATGACAAGATTCAGCCCAATCGCCATCGTGATGATCACGATGGCTCCGATGTTGGGGCTCTTCTTGGGAGTCGTCGTTGTCATGGCAACACTTCATTCAGATCGGCACCGGCGGCCAGCAACTGGTCTGCGGTGATGTGTACGCCGAAGTCGCTGGCCAGCCAGGCACCGAGGCTTCCATGCAGCCCCATCAACAGCAGCATCACGGCGCCACTGAGCAGATAAAGCCAGGTGACCTGGCGTCCGAGATCCCTCCTCCAGACAAAGCGCTGATAGCCGCGCCAGATAGTCATGGCGACGATCACCAGCAGGATGGCGACACCACCGATGGCGTGCCAAAGCATCGTGTCGATCGCGGTCTGCCCCAGCACGCTGCGCACTCCCGGCAGCGGCACCGCCAGCAGCATCTCGTAGAAACCTGCCGCCACGGTAAAGAAGCTGATACCGCTGCAGGCCAGCAGGTTGTACCAACCCACATCGTGGAATCCGCTGCGCGTTACCGGTAGAGCGAGAAAGCGGAACAACCGCTTTTCCAGCGGGTAAAAAGCCCCGGCAAAGTCAAAGGCGATCCCGATCGCGAACAGACCGATGGTCAAGTGCACCAGGTTGGGGTGCACCGGAATGGCGTAAGGCAGGTCATTGGCGCCGAGGGAATCGGCGATGTCGTTGATCGGGGAGGCGATGGTCGCGATCGCTGTCATGACAGCATCCCGTCCCGGATGACTTTCACAACCGGAACGGTGTGCAGGCCATAGACCCACACCAACTTGTCGCCCAGATAAACCTGCACCACCACGAGTGCGGCCAGGGCCACATCCAGGGCAAGAAAGGGCCTGGGCAGCACGGTTGGGTTCTTTTGACGGGCCACATACCGCCAGCTCGTGAGCAACGCAAGCACTCCGGCGAGGGACCAGCCGATGGTGCTGTGGATGTTGAGGATGTCTCGTGATGCGCCGTAGGGATTGGCGAGACCAGCTTCGATCTGGCCGAAGATGATGGCGATGAAGATCGCCACGGTGGCGACGATCAGATTCCAGAAGCTGACCTCAAAGAGGTTCTTTTTCCCTGTCAGCACACCGATCATGTCGAAGACCACTGAGATAAGGGCCATCGCGATCACGAAGTGAACGACGATCGGATGAATGACGTCGAGCCAGGGGAGATTTTTGTCGTTGAGCGGCGGCAGCAGCTCAAACATTCGTGTATGGAACGGCTTAGCTCAAGGATGAACAGCGCCTTTCAAGCCGTCAGCACTTAATTGTGAAATACAACTCCTTCTGTCTCATGCTCACTTCACGAGTCGCTGCTGACTTTCTGAGCTCCCTTCCAGTAGAGCAGCGCCTGGATGACGATGATGACCATCACGGCAGGGATCACCAGGCAGAGCATCACAAGGCGGAACTCATCGGCCCAGCTGGCCATTGAGGTGCGGGGAAGGATGTTGTCGATCACATACAACAGATAAAGACCGATCAGCAGAACCTTGCCGCGGGTCAAATCAGTTCTCTCCCTGACCGCTGAGGCGAAGGTTCAGGAACGGTGCAAACACGATCATCCCCGGGAAAAACAGGAACACAAGGCCGTACACCAGCAGACGCTCGATGTTGCCCATCCGGTGCCAGCGGCTGTTCATCCAGACGAACAGAGCCAGGGGGATCACCAGAAGGTAGAGACCACCAAGCAGGCCGTAGGCCAGGAGCACAAGCACTGTGTCCTGAGTCAACAGGTTGACGATGGATTGGGGGTCCAAAACCGACCAACGAATGGGTCGAATCTAGGATGTCTGAGCCGGGGGCATGGCGGAATCGGTAGACGCACGCGACTTAAAATCGTTTGGGCCGTAAGGCCTGTGGGGGTTCAAGTCCCCCTGCCCCCATCTCCACTCAGGAGCACTCGTCGAGCAGAGCCTGG
>QCTG01000085.1 GCA_003211235.1 Synechococcus sp. AG-673-B04 | reverse complement strand
TTGTCCTCCAAGGTGGGGGTTTGCAGCGCCCCTTGTTCCCATTTCATAAGGGGGAATGCCAATGGAAATCCAGGATTATGGAACTGTCAAAAATCAGCCTGGAAATTCCAACCTGGAGGGCACTGATGCCATGGCTAAGCTCGGCGGTCAACCAGACAGCGCTACGAATCAATGGTTTGTCAACCTGAGTGATAATGCTGTTCTGGATGAGCAGAATGGGTTTTACAGTTTTCGGGAAGGTGTTGGGCAGTGGGATGGATGTTGTTGGAGATCTAGCTTCCGCAGACGTGTTTAATTTTGGAGGCGTTTTTTCGCAGCTGCCGTTATGGGCCTCGCAGGGAGATGATGTTGGTGTTCGCCCTGGTGATTATCTCACTGTTGACAGAGCTCGTGAGTTGCCCGCTAAAAAGCAGCCGTTCTCGCTCACTGTTGAGAGTTCGGATGAAGATCTGCTGACGGCGAATGTTGCCAAAAAGCAACGCATCAAGTTGAAAGCAGCGGCTGGCGCTAGTGGCGAGGTTGAAGTGAATGTTCGCTCTGTGTCATTGGTTGATGGCTCCATTAATGAAGAAAGCTTTGATGTGCTGATTGGCGCTGGCCCTTCAATACGTCAGGCAAGCAGGAAAACTCGACGCAAAAAAATTGATGTATTGGTGGACGGTGGTTCATTTGAAGACCCTTTCTATCGTTTTTTGATTCTGATGGAGATGAGTTAGAGGGTTTCAAGATCAACGCCAAAAAAACTATCGGTTCAGTCGTCTCGATAATACTGACACGCATCCCTTCTATCTTGGTGATTCCGGATTCAACAAGGCCTCCAGTCAATGGATCAAAATCAAGGGGGATGGAGATGTCGATGATGGGATCATTGATTCGGAACGTTTGACCTTCAAAGTCAAGAAAAAATATCGCTCGAAGTTCAAGCATGAAGGACGCCTTGATTATTTCTGCACCTCCCACTCATCAATGATCGGCAGTTTCCCGATCAAAGGTGCGAATGCATCCGACTCCATTGATCCTCAGATTCAGGCGGTGATTGTTCCCTCGGATTGATTCGTCTCAAGGGTCTTCAGTCTCTCTTTGCACGAACACCGCCGCCAGCAGCCCTCCAGAGAATCCCCCTGCGTGTCCAACCAAGCTCACCCCTGCTGGAGAGACCCCTGGTATCAAAGCGAACAATGCTGTGCCGTAGAGCCAAAGGCTGAGCAATCCCAGAAGAATTGGCAGTATTCGCCGTTCGAGCCAACCGATCAGCAGCAGATAGCCGAGCAGGCCGTACACAACCCCTGATAATCCATGGCTCGCACTGGGCCAGATCAGCGCGATTGGTACGGCCGTAAGCAGAACACAAAACCAAACTGCGATGTAGTCCCGAATCCCCCGGGTGAGCACCAACCAGCTCAAGGGCAGAAACACCAGGCTGTTTGAAATGAGGTGTCCAAATCCGGCGTGGCTGAACGGGGCGGTGAGCACTCCCCAGAGCGGCAGTCCAGGACCCATCGCTAAATTCCAGCGTCCTTGGAACAGCAGTTGGTCGATCAGCTCCTGGCACCAGGCCATTCCCAGCAAGAGCAACGGAATCAGCCAGCGTCCGGCCATTCCTGCAGTGCAGCAACCACAATGATGGCTGGAACTGTCGTCGCCGGGTGAAGCACAAGGTTGACGTTGTGGTGATCGGCAGCGGGATCGGAGGGCTCTGCAGTGCTGCGCTCTGCGCCAGGGCTGGACGCGAGGTCCTTGTGTTGGAGTCCCACAGTCAGCCCGGTGGCGCCGCCCATGGCTTTCAGCGTCAGGGGTATCACTTCGAGTCGGGCCCGTCGCTGTGGAGTGGTCTGGCCCGTTGGCCAAGCAACAACCCCCTGGCGCAAATTCTGCGGGCCCTGGATCAGCCCCTGGAAGTGATCCCCTACAGCAACTGGGATGTCTTGCTCCCCGAGGGTGACCTGCGGGTGCCTGTCGGCCGTTCCGGGTTTGAGGCCGTGGTGCGGGACCTGCGTGGATCGGCAGTGATGGAGGAATGGCAGCGGTTCTCTGATCTGCTGCAACCGATCGCTGCAGCTGCGAATGCGCTGCCTCTGCTGGCCTTGCGTCCAGGGCTGGATGCCATGGCTCAGCTGCTGGAGCGCGGCCCGCAGCTGTTTCGGCATCTGCCGGCGATGCGGCATCTTTCCGGTGCCTTTGGTCCGCTGGTGGATCGACATCTGCAGGATCCCTTCCTGCGTCACTGGGTGGATCTGCTCTGTTTCCTGATCAGCGGGATGCCGATGGGAGACACCAATGCAGCCGCAATGGCCACGCTGTTCGGTGATTGGTTCGATCCTGAGGCCAGCCTGGATTACCCCGTTGGGGGGAGTGCTGCGGTGGTCGATGCCCTTATTCAGGGGCTCAAGCGCCATGGAGGCGCTGTTCGCACCCAAGCCCGTGTGGAGCAGATCCTGCTGGAGGACGGTCGCGCCGTCGGCGTGCGGTTGCAGGACGGCGAATCCATCCACGCTGATCAGCTGGTGAGCAATGCCGATATCTGGAGCACCC
>QCTG01000084.1 GCA_003211235.1 Synechococcus sp. AG-673-B04 | reverse complement strand
CTCAGGGAAATGCCCCTGGAACTGCGGCTCGTTCATCGTGACGTTCTTGATCGCCGTCGCCGAGACACCAGGGTCATGGGCAATCACACGATCCACGAGCGCAAAGGGATAGCGGTGCGGCAACAGACCAGCAATCTGGTCGCTGGTCAACACAACATCCGGCGCAGAGGATTCAGTCACAAGGCAGCGGCGAGATCGGTGTGGAGCCCATGGGAGCCCCTGTACACGAGGACCTGAGCCTTGGGGAAACCCACAAGGGCCAGATCACCAATGAGGTCAAGCAGCTTATGGCGCACCGGCTCATCAGGGAACCGCAGAGGGGGGTTGACCCAGTGATCGCCATCACAGACCAGAGCGTTATCCAAGGCACCGCCCTGAATCAGGCCAGCCGCCCGCAGCTGCTCAACCTGCTCACGGAATCCAAAGGTGCGCGCCGGAGCGATCTCCTCGACGAACACCTGAGGGGACAGATCCAGCGCCAGCATCTGCCGACCAATGGCCGGCTGCGGAAAATCGATGATGCCCACCACGCGAAACGTCTCGGCCGGAGTGACGGTGATCACGCTGCTGCCGCGATGACGCAGCAGCGGTTCGTCCAAGGAAGGGGGGCACGGACGCGGCGTTGAAGCGGGTTGTAGTCCGACCTCAGCAATGGCATCGACCCATCCCTGAGCTGAACCATCCAAGAGCGGCACCTCAGAACCCCCGAGAACGATGTCGGCATGGGTGACACCACAACCAGCCAGTGCCGCGAGCAGGTGCTCAACGGTTGAAACCCGTCGGGAGCCAAGATCAAGAGTGGTGCACAGCTGGCTGTCCCTCACCTGATCTGGGGACAGACGGATCGGATCCGGATCATCGGTGAAGCGGATGTGATAGCCGGGCTTGTCACTGGGGGTGAGACGCACCACCGCCTGATCACCGCTGTGAAGGCCGATGCCACGGCGCTCCACCTCATCGACCAGGGTCCAGGCCCTGGAGTAATCCTCAGGCCAGCAGGTCACTAGAACTTGTAGCCCACACCAAGGTTGAAGCGGTAGTCGCTCGTGAAGTCCTGGGTGGCGATCTCAAGGCGAAGAGGACCAACAGGGGTGTCAACAATCACACCGGTTCCCACCGAGACACCTGAACCGTCTTTGTTCAACTTCAGGCCGGGCTTGCCAGGCACGTTCTTCTGAGTGTCGAAGTCGGTACCTGCATCCACGAACAACTCGCCGGAAAAGACGCTGATGAGCGGGAAGCGGTACTCGATGGTGACCTCACCGAAGTTGCGGGCCACGGCTAAATCGCAGTTGTACCAACCGCGAATCGAGTTGGATCCGCCAACACAGAAGGCTTCATAGGGAGGCAGATCTCCCACGATCATTCCACCTTTGACCTGCACTCCAATGGCCTGCGGGCAATCGGCCTTCTCGCCTTCCTCAGGCCGGCAGCCCTTGTGCAATTTCAACCAGTTAACTGGGAAGAACTGGGTGTAACTGCCCCGAAGACGATTGAAGGTGGGCGAATCGTCATCCACACCGAGGAACTGCTCGGTGCTGACGGTGAAGAAATTACCGCTAGTCGGCTGGCGGTTGTCGTTAAGATTATTGTATGTGGTAGCAAGACGCAAGCCAGTCAGCAGGTTGTTATCGGCGCAGTTAAAAGACACACAAATAACATCCTTGTTTTTAACCCTTCCCTTCTTGTAATTTCGAGTCGATACGGCTTCGGTTCGTGTATTTCCTCTGAAATTAATCGGGCGAACATCAGTGATAGACAGTCCCGCGAGCACTCGCCAGGGTGAATCTTTGAAGGGATCACCGCCGTTGAGAGGCCTGGAGAAAGAGAAACTTCCTCCGCTTTTGCGCAGAACAACGGTGTCTCCCTCGTAATCAAACCAACTGCGGTTGGGAAACTCATTCAGCGCTTTTTTGACACTGTTGAAATCATCGCCAGCTGGATTTTTGTTCGAGTCAATATTGTAGGCATATTTATTGCCATTGTCCTCATAGTCGTCAATGGTGCGAATGTTGCCGTTGTCTTCACTTTGAAAGGCCTGAGGCACCTGCTGGCTGACAAACAACGAACTGCGGAAGGACGTGCGGTGCTGGTCGCCCTTGATCCAGGGATCACTGAAGTTGACATTCGCCAGGGCTCCGTACTGTCCATAGGTCACATTCAGACCCACATTCCAGGCACGACCGAACATGTTGGTGTCCTGCACCTGCCCCTGGCCGAACACACCTTGGCTCTGGCTGTAGCCAAGGCCGCCGGAGAGCTGTCCCGTGGACTGCTCAACAATGCCGAGCAGAATGGTCACGTCACCGGCCTGCTCAGGGACAGGTTTCAGAGTCACCTTGACGTCGCTGAACAGCTGGGTGCCGTAGAGACGCTTGATATCGCGCTCCAGCTTGTTGCGGTTGAAGGGATCACCGGGCTGAATCGAGATCTCCCGGGTAACCACCCATTCCTTTGTTTTGCCAACGATGGGCTCACCGTTCTCGTTCTCGTTCTCACCTTCCTTGTTGAGGAATTGCACCTCCACACCCGCAACACGGCCCTGGGTCAGCTTCAGGGTGACAACACCATC
>QCTG01000083.1 GCA_003211235.1 Synechococcus sp. AG-673-B04 | reverse complement strand
TGGCGATCGTGTCGAGTTCGTATTTGGAGAAGACTGATTTCAGTGATTTCAGCAAGGATGGTTGAATCACACGGGCATAAATAGCCGAATCATCTGTTGCAATTGTGCTGTAAATACGAGGAGCTTCTGATGATTTGACGGCGTATTTCACTGTTGCCGTCGCTTCGATAACCTGCAGATCCTTGGTGAGTGTTGAAAATTTCTCGGGGACCACCTGGGTTCGAACACTGAAATTGTGCGCACTCTGAATGAACGGAAGCTTCAGGTTGAGGCCTGGCGTTCTGGGCGTGTCGGAAACTTTGCCCAGGGTTGTTACAACACCAACCTCACCAGCCGGAACAACAAAAACACTGGATAGAAGCGCGATGCCACCAACAAACACCGTTGTGATGCCAACAACGGTTTTGGTGACCTGTTCAGGTTGTGTGGAGGATCTCATAGCGATGTGAAACGGATCAGATCTTGAACAGATCATCAGCAAGTCCGCGGAACGCTTGCATGGATGCGCCGGGCCGACGACGGCGGGTGGGCAGTCCACCGCCGACCATCAGTCGATCAGGGGCATAAGTGCTGAAGGTGATCGTGGGGCGGGCGGCTTCTGACTCAGCCAATTCCGCGGCAATCGCTTCAGCGGTGGTTTGTGGGTTAGGTGAACTCTGGTCAACTGGTTGATCAGCTGTGCTCTGAATCACGCAGGCTTCCGCTTGCTCTGCAATTTGGGTGGCCTCCGGCTCCGCTACGGCCACCGTGAGCGACATCTCGGGTGCTGATGCCCTTTGAGGTTCTGTCTCTGGTGCAGTGGCTTCAGCCATGGCCAGTTCAACTTCGGGCGCCTCCGTCTCAAGGGTCAGGAAGAAGTTCTTGTTCTTTCCGAAAATCATGGCGACAACCCTTGGAAGGCCTGCTGATTCTCCGCCGTTGCAGTCGGCTTGAGGTCAATACTTATGGCACTGCAACACGGTTTGGAGCTTTTCGATGTCCATGCTTTGGCTTCAGGCGATTCTGATCAACACAGCTTTGATCGCTGGAGCGCAACGTCTACCTCTGCTGACCCCTTCTGGCTGGGTGCATGCCGGAGCTCTGGGAACAATCCTGTGGGGGTGCCTGGGCTGGCGAGGTTGGCTTGCCGTTGTCGTTTACCTAGCGGCAGGCAGTCTTGTGACGAAAATCGGCTGGCGCGATAAACAGAAACGAGGACTTGCAGAAGCGCGCGGAGGTCGCCGCGGCCCCGCCAACGTCTGGGGATCAGCCGCCACCGGAGCAGCACTTACTCTGCTGATCGGCTCAGGGCTTGAGCCGAAAGGCCTTCTGTTGGCCGGATTCTGCGCCAGCTTTGCCGCGAAACTGGCAGACACCTTCGGCAGTGAAATCGGCAAGCGCTGGGGTGGACAGCCGCGATTGATCACAACCCTTCGGCCTGTACCCGCTGGAACTGAAGGGGCGATCAGTGTGGAAGGAACCCTGGCCAGTGCCGCCGGCAGCGTTCTGATGACCCTGGTTTTGTTCGCACTTCAGCTCTTGCCGAGCCTTGCCGTCAGTGCAGCTGTGATGCTTATTGGTTTCGTCGCAACCCTTGCGGAAAGCCTCCTGGGTGCTTTGGCTCAGGATCGTGTGGCCTGGTTGAGCAATGAATTGGTCAATGCGATCCAGACAACTCTGGCTGCCCTGCTTGCAATTGTGGTGTTGGTCAGATGGATGTGATCTCCAACATCCCGTCTTGTTTTGCCCAATCCTGAAGCTGAGCCAGCAGCCGATCCAGTCGATGGCGCACCTTGCGGGAGGTCGTTCGGGTGGCTTTGGCCAGATCCTTCAGGCTTCGACCTTGCACCAGATGGTTGTCCAACAGTTGCCGGTCAGCATCTTTTAAGCGCTTCATTGCATGCTGAAGCCAGAGGAGTTGTGAGTCCTCTTCTTCGGCATTGATTGGCTCAAATGCCTCGTGGTTGATGGTCTGTGTTCGCGACACAATCTGACAACGGCATGCTTCGATCCAGCGTTGTGAGCTGATGCCCAAAGCACTGGCCAGTTGTTCGATCTGCAGCGGAGCTTGATTGGCTTGTTCACGGGTTCGTTGAAGCTTGATCCCGGCTGCATAGAGATCCCTGAGTCGCCATGGAATTCGAACCATGGAGGCTCGATCTCTCCGGTAATGGAGAATCTGTCCCCTAGCGCAATTGGATAGATACGTACTCGATTTGAGCCCACGGCCTGGATCGAAGCGCTCCGCTCCGCGGACAACACCCAGGCATCCCTCCTGCATCAAATCCTCCCAGTCCTCTGGACCGCGACGTTGTTCACGGGTGGCCTCCAGGCCTGCCAATCCCAGGTGCTTTAGGGCAAGGAGATTGCGGTTTCGGATCGTTTTGGGCAAGTGACGGTACTGCTCGGACCGTGCTGAAGATCGGCTGGACATGTTGTTGAAGCAACTGATTTCAGCATTCGTTGCATCAACGGTTTGGTCTGCACACTGCGGTGCCACACATAGGCACCTGAGTGCCGAATAATCTCAGCACCCCTTGGAACGATTGCTGATGAACTGGCATCCAGACGCGCAGGCTGCCCTGAAAAAAGACGTTCCTTTCTTTGTTCGCCC
>QCTG01000082.1 GCA_003211235.1 Synechococcus sp. AG-673-B04 | reverse complement strand
CCAAAGGGGCGGTTGATTCTCTGGATTCAGTCAAATTCAATTGAACAACGCCTAACCGTTGCACTGATGAAATGGAGATCCCTGCAGGATTCGACCTCCAAGAAAACAGATAATCTCAAAACAGAAATCAAGACCCTACAAAGTGAGTTAATTTCTAGGAATCAAATGCTCGCTAAAATGCGAGGAATAGGGACAGATGTTTTTTCCGCTGACACACTCCTGGATGAGCAATCCGAAATTGACAACCTGAAGGCAAAGATCCTCAATGTCGAAAGCAAAATACTCGCCTTGGATCAAGAAAAAACGAACGGATACCTAGACTTAAAGAATATGCTCTCCGATGTCGTCGATGATGAGTTAATTTTTGCAGAAGAATCCTTATATCTCTATCAGGTTATCCCGAACGACTCTGAAGAAGTAACGGCTGGGGAAATCGTTCTGAAAGTGAGCCCAGATCTGGTGAAATCACCATCGCTTGTGCCTGTCTTTGTTGATAACACAGACAAAGGATCAGTTAGTGCAGGGATGTCCGCTCTGGTGACACCAGTCGGATTCAATCGCACAGAATATGGAGGAATCAAAGGCCAAGTCGCATCTGTCGCGCCAGTACCAAGCACAGTCGATGGAATGGAAGCAAGGGTCGGTGTTAAATCAATTGCCAGCTCGATTGAAAAAAGCATGGTTGCTCCAACGTTGGTGATCCTGAAGCTTGAAAAATCAAACAGCCAGAAAGTGATCAACAGTGGCGGTTATCAATGGAGTACATCAACAGACTTACCCTTTAAACCTCGAGAAGGCTCCAAAATCAACGTAGAAATAACAACACGATATGTTTCACCAATATCATTGGTCTTGCCGGCGATGAAGAAGTTTTTTGGATTCTCACCACCTGACGCATTGAATTCAGAACCCACAGCAAGAGAGTCCTGATGAATAAATTATTGTCCAGAAGGACGAAAACCAAGACACGTCTGCAATATGAGGCCCTGGAATGCGGGGCAGCATCGTTAGCAACGATTCTCGATTACTTCGGCCGTTACGAAGAACTCAGCGATTTGAGAGCTGCCTGCGGGGTCAACCGGGATGGTTCAAGTGCAGGGCAAATTCTTAAGGCTGCAAGAACCTATGGGATGAAAGCCAAGGGGTTCCGTATGGATGCTAGAAAACTGAAGGAAGACGGCAAATATCCATGCATTGTTTTTTGGGGATTTAATCATTTTCTTGTTGTTGAAGGATTTGAGGGGGAAACGGTATACCTGAGTGACCCTGCCCAAGGGCGCTACAAAGTTGATTTTGAAGAATTTTCGACAAACTACACAGGTATCGTCCTTCAAATAGAACCAAATGAATTATTTAAACCAGATCTTTCAAAAAGAAAAGGGCCAATACTATTCACGTTTCTACCGCAACTAATTCCCTACTCAAAGTACTTACTACTGTTAATGGCACTTGGCTGCGGTCAAGCCTTTTGCACATTATTTGTAGCAGGCCTGTCATCAACTTACATTGACAGTTTTTTACTGAATAAGAGGCTTTATTTTGGTGTGCCAATTGTATGGCTGTTATTTCTCAGTGCAACGACTTGGCTATTGCTACTGGCGATACAGTTTCTACTGCTTCGAAGAATAGAGCTATCATTATCCAAAAAAATTACAGCAAATCTCTTTAGAAATTTGTTTCAAAATCCATATTCATTTTTTGAATCTAGGTTCCAAGGGGAGCTGGCTTCCAGGTTGATCTTAGGAATGGACACAACGCAAGTCATTATCGCTCAGATTGTCCGTTTTGTTATTCAAACCTGGGCATCACTGCTTGTGTTGATATTTGCTTTTGTCATTTCACCGCAGCTTGCAGGTATTTTTCTTGCAATCGCTGTTGGTAACGCATTACTAAATTGGGCGCTAACAGAAATGAGATCGGACGCAAACCGAAAATTATCAATTGACACTGGAAAGTCCTTTGGAAAAAGCCTTGCAGGTATCAATAATATGGAGGGGCTTAAGGCTTCTGGATTGGAGCTGGAATATCTCAGTCAGTGGCAGGCTAGTTTTGGAAATGTAATCGTCCAAAGGCAGACTCTGGGAGAACAAATGGCTTGGTCCAATGTTTCAGCGTCTACAAGTTCGTTTCTGATCAGCATCTTAGTCATTGCCATCGGTGGATTACTGATTATCGATGGGAAGATGACCCTGGGCGCCCTCGTCGCTTTTCAATTTCTCCAGTCTGAACTTGTTGGACCAATCGATGAATTGCCAGGTATTACCAAATTGTTCCAAAACTTAGTTGGCGACATTGGAAGGATTGAAGACATCAAAAACAATGAAAATGATCCCTTGGTTGCTAGCTTTCGATCGGGCAAACAGGGTTTTGAGGCAGCAAAAAAAATAAAACTCAAGGGCGATGTTCACATCAAGAATCTAAGCTTCAGTTTTGATGCAGGTAAAACGTATTATATGAAAAATCTTGATCTTCATATCGCGCCGGGACAACAAATCTCACTTGTTGGAGGGAGTGGATCGGGAAAGAGTACTTTAATGAAACTCATCGCTGGTTTGGTTATGCCGTCAGATGGAGAGATATTATTTGACAATCAATCAATGTTTAAACATGGGGTACAGGTTATTCGCAATAATA
>QCTG01000081.1 GCA_003211235.1 Synechococcus sp. AG-673-B04 | reverse complement strand
TGGCGGTGGAGACTCCCAGTCGCAGTCCCGGCGGCGCCGCGGTACTCGACAAGCAGACGGAGAAGGTGCGCAAGCGCTCCCCCCGTTACAAGGTGCTCCTTCACAACGACCCTGTGAACAGCATGGAGTACGTGGTGACCACCCTCCGTCAGGTGGTCCCCCAACTGAGCGAACAGGACTGCATGGCGGTGATGCTCGAGGCCCACAACACCGGTGTCGGACTGGTGATCGTGTGTGACATCGAACCGGCGGAGTTCTATTGCGAAACCTTGAAAGCCAAGGGACTCACAAGTTCGATCGAACCGGAAAGCTGATCGTTACTCTCAATCTTCTGTGTGATCGCCTGCTGCTGCTGAAGCCGTCCTGGCTACCCACGCTGCTGCTGATCCCCCTTTTGTATCTACTGGGATGGATCATCTGCGCGCCACTGGTTTGGCTGGGGCTTCCCAGCTCTCAGCAGTCTCTTGTTGGAACTGTGATCAGCGTTCTGCTGCTGTTGCTGCTGCTGCCGACCTGGTGTCGTTTGCGTTGGAACACGCACCAATGCTGGCGTTCCCTGGGCCTTAGCGGAGGTGGGCGTAACAACAGACGCCGACTGAGTTCTGCGCTGCTTAGGGGTCTCTTCCTCGCAGCGGTCCTGCTGGCCCTGATGACTACATCACTGCTGATGGGTTCCTGGGCCCACTGGCTCGGAGAGTGGTCGCTGTCGAGCAGCTTGAACGCCCTGGCTCTTCTTTTAGGGGTTGGCTTGGCGGAGGAGCTGATCTTTCGAGCCTGGCTATGGCGGGAACTGGATCAGCTGATCGGGCCTGCGTCTGCTGTGGCAGGCCAGGCGCTGATCTTCAGTCTTGTGCACGCTCGTTTCAATCTCGGCTTCTGGCCGATGGTGGGGCTGCTGATCGGCCTGCTGCTCCTCGGATTGTGTCTGGCCGTTCAGCGCCGACTGGATGGTGGGTCCCTCTGGGGATGTGTCGGACTGCACGGTGGATTGGTCGCCGGCTGGTTCCTCCTACAAAACGGTTTGCTTCAGCTCTCTCCTGATGCACCCGCCTGGCTGGTCGGCCCCGGAAACGCCAACGCAAACCCAATTGGAGGCTTAGTCGGGCTAACTGGGTTGCTTGTCTTGTTGTTGTTTCAGCTCACAGCTGTGGCGAGAGCCTTGCGACCGGTCAGTGGTGCCCGCAGGGCTTCCTGAAGTGGAGCGACGCCGTAGTCGCGTTCCAAGAGATCCATCACGGTGCGGCCAAAATCTCCCGGATTCCGGTCAAACGCCTCAAGGCAGACCCTCCCGAACGTGCTGCCCATGGGCTCTGGATTCCAGAGCAACTTGCGGGCCGTCCACGGCATCATGCTCATTGGGTTGTAGCCAGGCTTGATCAGACCCTTGTCAAAGCCGTATTGCTCGAGATGGGTGTGAGGCTGCAGACCGATGAAGAAGATGGCAGGTTCCACCAATGTGGATCCGAAAATCGACTCCAGCTCACGGTGGTAGGCCACTGTCTGACGGATCGTCTCCGGACGCTCGTCGATCACGTTGAACGAATAATTGACTGAGACGTGATCGCGGAAACCGGCATCCGCCAACATCCGGCAGCTCTCCAGCACAGTCCGCAGGTTGTATCCCATGCGCATCTTGCGAACGAGTTCCTGGGAACCTGAGGTGATGCCGATCTCGAAGTAGCTCATGCCGGTCTCAACCATCAGCTGAGCCAGCTCGGGATCGAGGTTGTCAGCTCGGATGTAGGCAGCCCAACGAATTCCGGTTAAGCCTTCGGCTTTGATCGCACGCAACAGATCTTTTGCATCCTCGATGTAGCGACGCGCGGGTATGAACTGGGCATCGGTGAACCAGAACCCGCGCACTCCACGGTCGTAAAGCTGGCGCATCTCCCTGACGCCCTCCTCAACGGGGTTGAGGCGCACCTGCTTGCCCTCCACCACGGTGTAGACGCAGTAACAGCAGTTGTGCGGACACCCCCGCTTCGTTTGGACGCCTACGTAAAAGTCACCACCTTCGAGATACCAATCGAGCTGTGGCCAGATCGAAGCGATGTAGTCGTAGTCACAGGCCGTCTTGGGTCGACTTTCAGGCTGCTCGTGGATGAGACCCTGGCGTGGAGGGGCCCCCACAACAAAACAGCGCTCATTGTCGAGGGACTGGCCCTGGATCAGCTTCTCCAGGAGAGGTTCACCCTCACCGATCGAAACGATTGTCCCCTTGGGCAGAGAACGACCCAGCTGTTCGTAAAAGACACTGACGGCGCCACCGCCCAAGACGACCCTGGCGTCAGGGTGGTGGCGACGGGCGCGATCCCAACCCTGACTGACCAGCTTCTGATTGCGATGCAACTCGCCGTAATGGCTGGTCATCAGCCGAAGACCGCCCAATGCCCCATGAATCCGCTTCAGCGGGTTTCGGGCATAAAACACCTCAAACGAGTTCTGAAGAGGGTTGCCGCCACGACCATCCACAGGGGCATAGATCTGGATGTCTCGCCAGGAAAAAACGAGCAGTGTTGGCTTGAATTGGTCGACGGTTGATAGCAGAACCCGTCTGACATCCAGAACAGGCAACGCAGCCAGGTCGAGAATGCGCTGCGGCATCTCGGGAAAACACTTATGGAGATGGTCCGCGAGGTAAATCGGACCGATCGGAAAAATGGGATTGCAGGGCAGACGCACCAGCAGCACCCGTTCTTGTTGTGCTGCCAAGACCTTCGCTGCCGAAGTGCGATGACGCTAACAACTACGGCATGGGGAACAGCTCACCCTCTCT
>QCTG01000080.1 GCA_003211235.1 Synechococcus sp. AG-673-B04 | reverse complement strand
TGGTGGTGAACTTCGGGCCCCATCACCCCTCGATGCACGGGGTGTTGCGGCTTGTGGTCACCCTGGACGGTGAAGATGTGGTGGATTGCGAGCCGGTGATCGGCTATCTCCACCGCGGTATGGAGAAGATCGCTGAGAACCGCACGAACGTGATGTACGTGCCTTATGTGAGCCGCATGGATTACGCGGCGGGCATGTTCTACGAGGCGATCGTGGTGAATGCACCGGAAAAGCTGGCGGATATTCCAGTGCCCAAACGAGCCAGCTACATCCGGGTGCTGATGCTGGAGCTGAACCGCATAGCCAATCACCTGCTCTGGCTTGGCCCCTTCCTGGCAGACGTGGGCGCTCAGACGCCGTTCTTCTACATCTTCCGTGAGCGGGAGTTGATCTATGACCTGTGGGAAGCCGCAACCGGTCAGCGACTGATCAACAACAACTACTTCCGCATCGGCGGTGTGGCAGCCGATCTGCCCTGGGGCTGGCTTGAGAAGTGCCGCGATTTCTGCGATTGGTTTGGCCCAAAAATCGACGAATACGAAAAGCTGATCACCAACAATCCGATCTTCCGGCGCCGGATCGAGGGCCTGGGCACGATCGAACGGCAGGATGCGATCAACTGGAGCCTGTCCGGCCCAATGCTGCGTGCGTCCGGAGTGCCATGGGATCTGCGCAGAGTTGATCACTACGAGTGCTACGACGACTTCGACTGGCAGGTGGCCTGGGAGAAAGAGGGTGACTGCTACGCCCGCTACAGAGTGCGCATCGAAGAAATGCGCCAGTCGCTGAAGATCCTGCGCCAGGCCTGCGACATGATCCCCGGTGGCCCCACCGAAAACCTGGAAGCCAAGCGCATCCACGAGGGCAAGGGAAGCGACGCAGCCGGCTTTGACTTCCAGTACGTGGCCAAGAAAGTGGCTCCCACATAAAAGGGAATCAAGTAGTTGCCAAAGGCTCCGTTCACCACGGGAACGATCCACAAAAAGATCATCACCGTTCCGTGCAGAGTGAGAACCTGGTTGTACACATCCCGGGCCATGAAGTCGGAAATCGGGCTGGCCAGCTCCGTGCGAATCGCTCCGGCGAGTGCACCGCCCACCAGATAGAAGGCAAACCCGCAGACGAGGTACTGCAGACCGATCACTTTGTGATCAACACTGAAACTGAAATAGCGAATCCAGCCGCTTGGTTGAAGACGGGGGATTGCGCTCTGGATTTCGGGGGGTGTGGCGACCGTCATCGTTTTAGGTGGTGGTGGAGCCGTCGGATTTGGCATTGCTGTTGAACCAGGCCTCCCAGACCTCAGGCTCCTCAACAACAACCGTTGAGCGCATTCCTCCGTGGTAAGGACCGCAAAGTTCCGCGCAAACAATGGGATAACTTCCAGGTCGGGTGGCCGTGAAGCTGAGCTGTGTCGGCTGTCCTGGAATCACGTCCTGTTTGATCCGAAACTCAGGAACCCAGAAGGCGTGGATTACATCCTTCGCTTCCATTCGCAACGTCACGGGACGGTTGGCGGGAACATGCAACTCTCCAGCCGTTATGTCTCCTTCGGGGTAATGGAAGAGAAAGGCAAATTGCATGGCAGTCACTTCCACCGGAAGGGCGAAGGCATCACCACCGACGGCCTTGGAACTGAGGCCTCCCCAGATGCGCTCTTCGCTGCTGTCGGCCATGGCTTGATGGGCCATGCCTTCGTGGCCAAGGGGCACCATCCCTCCCATCCTGTCGTAAATGTCGTAGCTGTACAAACCCACAAAGAGAATCACGACGGCGGGAACGGCAGTCCAGAAAATCTCGAGTGGAAGATTTCCTTCGATTGCAATGCCATCGCCGAGTTGATCGTTGCGGCGACGAAATCGAATCAGGCTGAAAATCAACAATCCGACGATGCCAATGAAAAGAATCGCGCCAATTGTGAACAGAACCTGAAAGAGTTCGTCGTAAATCGGGGCGTTTGCACTGGCTCCAACCGGTAGAAGGTTGATGGACTGCCCGATCCAAAGACCGCCCAGAACCAGGATCATTCCAAGGATCAGAGTGACAATGGCTGATGGGATCTGCATTGAGGAAGCCCAGGCTCTTGTCAGGCTATGGAGTGCATCCCATTGCTCCATGAATTGTTTCTTAAGGGCGTTTCCCTGTCAGGGAAAGTGCATCGTTCAGGCTTGAAGTCGTTGCAGTCGTCCATACAACGTGACGGACTGAATGTGATCGCTACTGTCCGAATTACGCCGTCTCAGGCTTTGTTCGGAGGCTTAGTAGTTGATGACTCCCTCCATCCCTCCGATTTATCGACGTTTGGGTGGTGTTACATCGCATCTCGTTGTCGCCGTCATCGCTTTGGTGGTGATTGGTGGAGCAACCCGTGTGATGGAGGCAGGGCTTGCCTGTCCGGACTGGCCACTCTGCTTCGGCACCCTTCTGCCAGGACGTCAGATGAATCTCCAGGTTTTTCTGGAATGGTTTCATCGCCTTGATGCCTTTGTCGTCGGCGTCGCGTTGCTGGTGATGGCCGTTGCCGCAACAGTTCTGCGCCGTCGGGTCCCTCGATGGTTCCACTGGGTCTCCGTCCTTCTCGTGCTGATGGTGGCGCTGCAGGGAGGCCTTGGTGCGCTCACGGTGCTTCAGCTGCTCCCCTCACAGGTGGTGACGGCCCATCTCACTTTGGCTCTTACCCTTGTGTCACTGCTCAGTGCGGTGACCCAGCGACTGCTTGACCCGGCCGTTGGCAGTCCACCGTTCTGGTGGCGCCCCCTGTCGGGTTTGGCTCTGCTCGCGGTGATCGCCCAGTGCCTCTTGGGTGCGCAAATGGCGACGTCCTGGGCTGCACAGCGCTGTCTGG
>QCTG01000079.1 GCA_003211235.1 Synechococcus sp. AG-673-B04 | reverse complement strand
CAACGCCTGGAACTATGCCGAGCATTAATACGAAAACCGAACATCCTTCTACTTGATGAAGCAACCAGCGCCCTCGACAACATGACACAGTCAATGTTTCTCAAAGCGCTTAGTCAAAGGGGGATTACGGTGATCTCGATTGATCACCGCCTTGAGGCGTCACTGACAAGTGATGTTGTGGTTGTTATGGAGCAAGGGGCGATCGTTGAAACAGGAGCTCCAAATGATTTGTTATCAAGTGGTGGACATTTTTCAAAACTGCACGCCATTTCTAAGAATGAGGAGGCATCATCATGAGCAGTCAACAGAATCTTTTTGACAACATCAATCAGCTGGAATCGCAGCTGTTTCTACCAACGGATGTTGAAACCAATCAACTGCCTGAATTACGTCTCATAGATTTTTGCTTACAGAAACTTGGTATCAAAAAGCCAAATCTTGAATACTTGCCGAATTCGTTGTTGGTCAACACGATCGACCATAACGATATTCCCTACAGACTTGTTGATACTCCTCGTGATTTGGTCAAAAACGCATACTCAATCTTGATTGTTTTTGACTTGAGCACAAATCTACCAGCGGCTCTCTTTCGCAACGGATCAACCAATTGGCTGTTCAATCCATACACAGAGGAGAAAAGACCTGTCAATCGGTCTGATAAATTTACAGAACGATCCATTGAGATCTATGCGTCGTTACCTGAGAAAGTTTTCAATATATTTACCATTTTAAAATTTGCATTTTCAGAGGAAATTGTATCCATAGTACTTCTTTTCATCGCAGCGGCAGTAGCGATGCTGTTCAATCTATCGATACCAATGTTGACCAATTATTTGGTTGGCAGCATCCTGCCTCAAAGCGACAGTCAACTTTTAATTGAAACCACGACGGTTGTCTTGCTGATCATCCTTGGATCTTCAATTGTCCAATACCTCAAGACACTGATGACACTTCGTTTGGAGAGCGTGACGGATCATCGTTTGCAAACTGCCGTGATGGATCGATTGGTGAGATTGCCAATGACCTTCATCTCTAAATTCACAACAGCGGATCTGGCATCACGCGTCAACTCCATCAGTCAGATCAGGCAAGCTTTGGGAACTGGAGTTATCACCACACTTATATCAAGCTTATTTTCACTAACTTACTTTGTGCTGATGTTCCAATATGACCCTGAACTAGCGATCTACGCTGTCATCCTTACGGTATTTTCGACAAGCTTAATTCTAGTACTTACCTGGAGATCAATTCTCTTGGAAAAGCCTCTTCTAGAAAAAAGCGCAGAAGTCACGAACTTCTCGATGCAAGCCATTATGGGATTACCTCAAATTAGAGCCTCAGGTAAAGAACCCTATGTCTTGAGGAGATGGTTGAAAACAGTGAATCAGCAAGCATCCTTGCGACTAAAAAATAATTTCTACAATGATGCCAAACAACAATATGCTGTGTTGGCAATCCCCATTTCTTCTGTTGTTATTTTTTCCATTTTGACTGCTCGCTTGTTAAACAGCGGAGGAGATGTTCAATTTGATGCAACAGCTGCTTCTTTCATCGCATTTAATGCTGCATACGCAAGTTTTAATGGTTCATTCTCCAGCGCGGTGGATATCATTGCCGATGTATCCGGTCGTGTTTCCGTTCTCTGGGGGAGGGTAGAACCGATCCTGACTACTGATGTTGAAACGGGGTTTAAAAATTCAGCAGTACGTAAAGAAATATCGGGTTCATTTGAAGTGTCAAAATTAACCTATGCATTTCCTGATAGCCAATCGCTGCTGTTTGATCAATTGAGTCTTTCAATACCAGCAGGAAAATACACAGCTATTACGGGGCCAAGTGGATGTGGGAAGTCTACATTGATGAAATTCATATTAGGATTTTTAAAGCCAACGTCAGGAGAAATCCTTGTTGATGATGAATCCCTTGAAAATCTTTCCATACGATCCTATAGAAAACAATTTGGTGTTGTGATGCAATCTGCATCGTTCAATCCCGGTTCTATTTACGATATCGTTTGTGGAGGATTGCATCGGTCAGAAAATGATGTATGGGAAGCACTTAGAAAGGCTGCTGTCGATGATGAGGTGCGTCAATTACCGATGGGATTAGAGACTCTTTTAATGGACTCTGGATCGAGCCTCTCCGGCGGTCAGATGCAAAGAATAGCAATCGCAAGGGCGCTGATGAATAATCCATCTGTCTTGATCCTTGATGAGGCAACAAGTGCTCTTGACAATATTTCTCAGAAAATTATCTCAGACATGATTGATCAAATGAGTATCACGCGCATCGCAGTTGCTCACCGTTTGTCGACAATACGACATGCTGATCAAATCATTGTTTTACAAAAAGGAAAACCAGTAGAAACCGGAACCTGGGAAGAGCATATTGAAGCTGGAGGATATTTGTCGAAGATCAATAATCTTAATTGAATAACCGATCTTTTCGATTGTAAAATACTTTTTTCCACCTCATTGGTGCACTTGCCGCGAAACATCGAAGTTTGATGGAGTTCTACAATCTTTCAACAAACTCACGAGGCGTGTCGATGGCTCCACTTCCCCTTTGTGCTTGAAGCCATAGCCAAGCTCCTCAACAGATACTGGCGAGGCAATTTGCGTCATTTGCACCCTGGAAAGCAATCAATAACCTTCGATCTAGATCTCATGTGTTGCGCATCTTCACCTCCACCACCAACACTGGGCACTTCTGGGAAGCCAGGTATTACGCCACTGCCATCGCACCAAAAGACCACAGACGAGTGCTGAATACCTTGCGGTATATCCACGCCAATCCAAAGGCAGCAGGAATCCGGAAAGGGTTTCTATGACGCCTATTCCAACTACGGGCAC
>QCTG01000078.1 GCA_003211235.1 Synechococcus sp. AG-673-B04 | reverse complement strand
GGATTGGTGGGGCATCATTCATTGTGGCTAATTCAGACGATCTCACCGCTGATCAGCGCACTGCTGCCGAGACATTTGCGGCTTGGCTGAAAGGCCCCAGCGATGGCACGCCTTTTGTTCTAAGCGGCTTCGCCGGTAGCGGAAAAACCTTTTTGTCGATACGCATGTTGCGGCTGGTGGAGGAGGCCGGACTGTGCTGGACCGTGGTTGCTCCCACGCACAAGGCGGTTGGGGTCTTGCGCCAGGCTCTTGATTTGGAAGGTCTGCAAGCCACCTGGTATCCCTCAACGATTCATCGGCTATTGCGGCTGAAGCTCAAGCGGTCTGCGGAGGCAGAACTGTGTGAGCCCACTGAGCAGACGGCTATGGCACTGGAGAACCTGGGTCTTGTTCTGATCGACGAGGCTTCGATGGTGGAAAGCACCTTGCTGGGCATTGCCCTGCAATGTGCTCATCCGTTCAAGACGCGACTGGTGTTTGTCGGAGATCCAGCTCAGCTGCCACCGGTGGGGGAGGACAGCAGTCCGGTGTTCGCTCTGCAGAGGGCCTGTTCTGCCACCCTCACCGAGGTGGTGCGTCACCAGGGCCCGGTACTTCAGCTCGCCAGCCGACTGCGGGATGGGGGGCTCCCCTGTCAGAACCCACCATCTTTGCCACCGATTCGCGATGCTCAGGGGCAGGTTCGATGCCTTCCCCAGAAGGATTGGCTTGATCAGGCTCGCCGCGCACTGAAGGAGGCGGCGCAGCAGGACAATCCCGATGCAGCAAGGATTGTTTGCTACACAAATCGCAGCCTTGATCGTCTCGTGCCCCATGCCCGACGGGCGATTCACGGCGAGATGGCGGATCAGATGCCTGTGTTGCCTGGCGAGGTGCTGATCAGTCGCACCGCTGTGATGGCTCCAGCGTCTCGAGATGGGGAGGAAACCGGTGAGGAGCCCGACATGGTTCTGGGGTCCAACCGCGAGGTGGTGGTTCGTGATGTGAAGCCGGAGACCTGTGATCTGGTCGATTTCGGGTTGTCATCAGCTGATGGATTCGTTCCTGTGATCGAGACTCTTTCGGCACAGGTCTCGTCCGGTGAGCTGGAGTTGACGTTGCGTCTGCAGCCGCCTGTTGGAAGTGAGGCCCGTCGGCACTTGGATGAGGTGATGCAGCGCTTGCGTCAGCAGGCTCGTGACGCAGGTAAAAAGGGTGGTCGGGCGATCTGGCGCCAATATTTCTTGATTCGCGATGCTTTCGCTTCGCTTGGCCCTGCAGCGGTGCTCACCGTTCATCGCAGTCAGGGCAGCAGCTTCGGAGAGGTGTTTGTGGCTCCCGATGTGTTCCGCTCCGATCCATCCATCCGCCAGCAACTCAGCTATGTGGCGGTATCCCGAGCCAGAACAGGGGTCTGGATGATCGGCGGGAGCACATCTGCTTCCGTCGCTGAGGCATGGCGGCGGGAGTTCGCTGCATCCATCCAAGGGCGCTGAGCTCTGCCAGTGTTGCTCAAAGACGAAGGATCAACGCCGCCAAACCAATACTGACCCCCAGACTCACCACACCGAGTACGGCTCTCCAGAACGCCTTGTCGTGGGTTTTCAACAACGCTTTGGGGTCCATGGCCGTGGTCAGTGAACCTCAGTGTGCTGTCGATCGACCAGATAGGGAAACCTCTGTGCAATGGATCGATGCAGGCTGCCGATGGGTTGGTTGTATTGGACACCGGCCACCACGCTGAAGCGTCGCCCGAGAATCACAGAATGATCTAAATCAGCTTCGCAGCTGCGCAGTGACGACTGCACGGTTGCATTGGAGCTGCGTGCTGAGAAGGTTCCCTACGCTTCTTGTCAGATCCTGCAGGCCAACACGGCATCTTCTGTGGACTGAAACACATTCAGAGGTTGCTGTTGACGCGCATTGATTACCTCCATCCCGATCAGGGGGAGCGTCACGATGGAGAGAACCAGCCCGAGACGAAGCATCGCTGCACAGCAGAAGCATCCCCCTTGCCGTAGCCAGCGAGTTGTCGCTGTTGTCCTCAGTTTGTGATCTCTTCAGATCACTGTTTCAGTAACGCACCTCAAACCAGTCATTGCCGGTTGCCGGCATCTGACTCGGGCGAATGCTGTGGACCTGAGCCCCTGGAGGGCCTTGCTCGCACCAGGCGCGCAGCTCTGCGATTGCGAGAGGGGTTCCTTCCACCTCCACTTCCACGCTGCCGTCCCTCAGGTTGCGAACCCATCCCTTGACGCCGAGATCGAGGGCTCGGCGACAGCAGGCCGATCGAAAGCCCACGCCCTGAACGTGCCCCTGAATGATCAGGCGCCAGCGTTCCATAAACGGCTGAATCCTGGTGGGTTGCGGTCGGGTGATGAAACGTCGGGCAATGGTTTCGGCCCGGCTTCGCGAGCGGCGCGCCATCGGGAGTAGATCGTCAAAGAGCCGACCCAGTGCAGGTGAGCCCAGCCGGCGTGAATCGTCCGCGTGCCCCATTCCTCCGGCTCCCTGTCGCGTCGCCTGCGGCCAATCTCCCACAGCGTGCATCCGTCCGAGGGTGGGGATTGGTGTTTGGTTGGCGGTGACTTGTCTATCCTTTTCTGTCAAGAAATCTCTGCAAAAAGAAAATTTCATGGGATCGCGCAAGGTACTTGTTTGCAGGTGAATGTATGGTGAATCATTGGCGCCTGATCGAAGAATAAAGCGGTTGCGGTAGAACTCGGCCTTGCCGAATTGATCTGTTTTCAATGTTTTATTGAGGCACCAAAAAATCGGATTAAATAAACATCCGCAATCGATGTATGTGCGTTCTGGATCAATGCTTCCTTCAAACTCTATTTGGGTAGGGGTTTCAGGTCGTGAACCGGGCCGAGCTCACAACGTTGTGGGCTGTGGTTTTGGTCCTGCGGCTAGCGCATTGCGCCATCGGGAGCAGATCGTTGTGGAG
>QCTG01000077.1 GCA_003211235.1 Synechococcus sp. AG-673-B04 | reverse complement strand
TGGATGTCTGGATAAAGTTCCCTGATAGCCTGTTGATACTCTTCATCTACAGACGGTTGATAATCACCATCTAATTGAAGGTCACTATCTTCAATCAAGTATTAACGCTCACCCGTTTCTTCATTCTCTTGATACGGTGTTTCATACTGACCACCTGAGCGACCATAAGAAACAAAACCAGCATCCGTGTTGTAAGTCCCGTCATCATTGACACCGGGACTAAATGTCATTGCTTGATTTGGCATAATAAATAATTCTTTAGTTCAATATCATTAAAAACGCATTATCTTTAATGGTTGGGCATAGGCTCATTGCATAAGCAGGAACCCATAAGCTATTTAGGAATCCTGCTTACAAACAACATATTCTCTAAGAGGTCAATCTAATACTTGAAAAACTAATAAAACAAGGCAAGAAGTCGGTTCAACTTAAAAATACTAGGGTGTCGAGTTTAGCGTCATCCACCTTGGACGTACAATTAGATAACCTATGTCGTGTGGAAATCTTTCAGTTAAGAAGGTTATTTAGAATAAATTACTCCATCAACTCCCACGGTTCATCTACCTGATCTTCTAATGCTGGAATTGGATCGGTTCCTGGTTTCTGGTATAAATCGCAGTAACTACATTGCAGATAGATCTGTCCATCAGGTGCATCACGGAAATGTAATTTTAATGATGCTTCTCTACCAGCTAGGTGCATACCAAACCATTTTTCATCACTGTTTTCATTTAGCTTTGGAACGAATAACTGACTACAAACAAATGTTCCATATCGTGTTTGAATATGGTTGTAGGAGGTTTTATCCAATGCATATCCTTTCGATCTGTCCCAAAGATGTGCAGCCTCGTCAATCTTTGATTCAAGTTTGCAATAGTCAAGGCTGTTAAATACTTGAAACTCAAACCTAAAAGTTCCATCGTCCATTGGGTATGAAATATATTGAGCATCATAGATAAAACAATCTATTCTTAGCTCAGTATCCAATGGTGACAAAATAGGTTTGCCATCATCTTGTGGGTTCTGATGGTAGAGGTCTCGATTCTTTTTAACCTCATAATAATCATTAAGTAAACTCATTTTCATTCATTTGGTTGCTCACTTTCTATATCAGATAACAATCACGTTATCTTCTCCATATTGATCGCAGAACCTAGCGACAATCTTAGTTAGCCGTCGTTCTTCAGTTTGTTCCTTAATTGCAATGATTCTGTTCACTTGCAATGAATTCGGAACAGCACTGTAAAAGCCTGTGTTGAGAGCTGCGATAACCTTCCCAGGTTTCATATCAGCACCTAGGACAAAACGTCCATCATGCAGTTGCACTGCCCAGACGTAATCAGCTAGGTACTTATTGTTATTCAGATTAGCGGTGGTATTTGACTGAATAGCAGTATGCATTTAAATTAGAAAGTAATGTTTGCATTTTGTAGATACTCAGATGCAGTCCTAATGAAGTAACAAGGTTGAACGCTTGAAATATTTCTATGTTCAACAGGGTTACAGCTTTGGTTGCACCTGGTTTCTTAAAGACAAACAAGATAAATTAACTTGTTGTCTATATGTAATAACCATTGAAATCAGGACCTCCGGTTACTGGTGGTCCTAGTTTCTAGCTTTATAGTCTCCTTTGCGTCTGGTTTAGTTATTTATTTAATCCAGGTGCAATGAAGCATCTCAAAGGATGATCAGAATCATCGCTCGATCTTCGATCTCACCTGATGATTAGTTTCATCAGTCGAGTTCAACTAGCCAATATTGGGTCAGGAAGTTTATTCATCCCTCCCTTCATAATGGTGGCAAGTTTGTAGTGGTCTTACAACCTCCTTACCTTCATAATAGTGGCAAGTTCAATTGAAAAGGTAAATGGAGTCAAGAACTTTGGTTAGATCACCATTGCCTTGCTTCAGTCTGGGAAGTTGTTCTTCATCTACTCCTAACTCTGTTGCTAGTTTGTCTAGTGGGTTACCTTGGCAGATCGTGTGAAAGCCACGTCTAATCCTATCCAGTGCTGCATCCATATCTGAAGGTAGAACTTTGATGCAATCGTGGATTACAGCAATAGGTTTATCCCAATCAGAAAATGAGACCTTTAATAAGCTCTGATCGAATGAATGGATGTAGTTAGGTGCTAATGAAGTTTGTATTTTGTTCGTATCTGGCTCACCTACTCCGGTAGCAACACGAACCTTACCAAGGTGGCTGGTTCTGATGTCATGAGAATTGTATTGATACTCCCTGATTTTGATGTGGTCATTGGAAGGTGTCGTCCAACAGAAATCAGTTGAACCATTCTTAACAGCTTGCTTAGCAAGTTTTGATAACCAATCCAATGCAGCAAATCCAGCAGGGAATACCTGACGTGATGCAGCTATAACTAGCTTGGCAATAAGACCACAGTCTTTTTTAGTTACAACATTTGGATAAAGACAATCTTCTTTAGATTCAGCTTCGTCAATGAAAGCTTTAATCACACGATCTCCAACAGTAATGAATGTAGCTCCATACAACAGAACCATTGTGGTCTTTCCAATTGATCGGTATTGCATATGCTCTACCAAATGCGCTGTATCGGGTCTAGAAGCTGCCATTCTCCTAGCGATGTCTAGCACTGTTATGTAGCTGTCTTCTGGCGGTGCTGAGGCGCTTGTAGGAGGTAATACGTTGCTGTATCGCATACCAACAGGGTCCCTAAGTATTGAGCTGAGAAGTTGTAAACCAGATGCAGTGGCATCAGCAGCAATGGGAACGTGCCATACATGCTCTTGTTTTGTCAGAACAACCTTGTGCCATTCAGCAGCAAGCTGCATAAATTGCCATTCATTCTTAGCTTCTTTCCAAAGGTCTGAGGTTTCATATGGGTTCTCAGCTACTTCTGTGATCAGTTCAGCGTTGTCATAGGTCCATTGCACACGCTCCTGAAGGTTCTTACGGGAACCTAGGAATGCAGCTCCTACAGCCTGTGCTGCCCACCACTCAGACCGTTTATCCATCTTGCAACCATCAGCAAACTTAAGCAGTGCTTTTTCTGCATCTGTTGAATG
>QCTG01000076.1 GCA_003211235.1 Synechococcus sp. AG-673-B04 | reverse complement strand
ACGATATATTTAGCAAAAGGCCTCCAGCAGGAGGAATTTAAAGTGTAAAAAAATCTACTTCATGTATCAAGATTATACTGCAATTGCACTGTTGCTTTTTACGGCTGTGCCCCTTGCTGCTGTTGCAGCAACAGCTTTCTTTTACGTAAAAAATAACGACCGCAAAACACCTCTGAAAAGAGAAGATTTTTATCGGTAATTATATACCAATCCAAGATTCAGTCAAGGCCGACAATTTTATTTAAAATCTCCATTCCTGTAAAAGCTTGCCACAAGAAGAGTATTAACATTGCCATTCCCAGGCCAACGTGTACTGTACGTGCCATGAGATTGCCACGTTGCATCAAGGGCGACAGAGATGCTCCGATAGCAACCATGCCAGACATTAATAAACCAATGAGCAAATGAGCGTCAACAAATAATTTTTCATTGTTGATGTAAGTGACAGCCATTCCACCCAGGTTGCCGATCACCATTGCTGATAAAAATAAACTTCCCCAGAGGTAATGACGTTGGGCGAATTTTCCTGAAACAAGGGCCTTGCGTTGCTCAGAAGTGCCTGTTCGGAACTTCTTTGCCTTGATTCCGAGATAAAGCACCCAGCCACCTAGACCCAACAGAATCCACTCCATCAGCGGGTGCACGAAGTTGAGGCTGAAGGACAGCGATTCCAGCATCCAGTTTTCGGATCGACCTGACGAGGCTAATCAGCAGCGTTCCTCAACTGACTTAATGGAGGAAATGACGACGACCGGTGAGCAGCATCGACATCCCAAGCTCATCGCATGCCTTGATGGAATCGGAATCCCGCATACTGCCCCCGGGGTGAATCACGGCTGTGATGCCGTGACTGGCAGCCAGACGCACCGTGTCATCGAATGGGAAGAATCCATCACTCGCAAGTACAGCGCCTTTGACCTGTTCACCGGCAGCGTCCAAGGCAATACGAGCAGAGCCAACACGGTTCATCTGACCGGCCCCAACGCCAAGGCTCTGGCCCGACTTGGCAACGACGATGGCGTTCGAGCGAACATGACGGACCAGTCGCCAGGCAAATTCAAGGTCCTGATGCTCCTGTGGTGAGGGTGGACGCTGCGTGGCAACACTCCAGGAATCAGGGGTGATCAGCTGATCATCCAGATCCTGAACAAGCAATCCACCCAGGATGCTGCGCACATAACCAGGGCCAGCTGCATCGATGGCGTCGGTAGACAGTTCCAGCAGACGCAGATTGGCTTTGCCCGCCAAAATTTCCCGAGCCTCAGGCGTGTATCCAGGCGACACCACACACTCGAGGAACAAGCTGGTCAACTCGCGTGCTGCTGGTGCATCAACCTCACCATTGATGGCGATGATTCCCCCAAAAGCACTGACCCTGTCGGCATCGAGAGCACGCGTAAGCGCCGCCGAAACCGCAGTTCCAACGGCAACGCCACAGGGATTTGTGTGCTTCACCACCACGGCCGCGGGCTGCTGCGCCGGAGTCAATCCCCCTTGGCCATAGCCGAATTCACGCACTGTGGCCAGCGCCGCTTCCAGATCAAGCAGGTTGTTGGTGCTGAGCTCCTTGCCCTGTAGCTGGATGGCACCGCCCCAGCCCTGCCGCGGTTGGCTGTACCAGCGAGCGTTCTGATGGGGATTTTCTCCGTACCGGAGCGTCTGACGCTGCGGTACGGCTCCCAACCATGGTCCATCAGCCACCTCAACATCCTTTGCCATCCAGGTGCTGATCGCGGTGTCGTAAGCAGCCGTGTGCTGAAAAGCCTCGAGTGCCAACTGACGTCGAAGCTCCGGGGGAACTCGACCAGCGGAATCCTGGAGAGCCGCCAAGACGCTGTCGTACTGAGAAGGGCTGGTGAGAACGGCAACATCGGCATGATTCTTGGCGGCGGCCCGCACCATGGCCGGTCCTCCGATGTCGATGTTCTCAATCGCTTGTTCCCATGTGCCATCAGGCTTGGAAACGGTTTCGCGGAAGGGATACAGATTGACCACCACCACATCGATCGGAGCAATGTTCTGCTGCTCCAAATCGGCTTGATGGGAGGCATCGTTGCGCTTGGCCAGAATTCCCCCATGGACTCGAGGATGAAGGGTCTTGACCCGACCACCCAAAATCTCTGGAGCGCCTGTGTGCTCTGAAACGCGGGTCACCGGAAGACCAGCCGTCTCCAAAACCTTGGCGGTGCCGCCACTGGAGAGAAGCTGATAGCCATGGACGCGATGCAAAGCCTCCGCAAGAGGCACGATTCCGGTCTTGTCGGAAACACTCAGCAGGGCGACAGGGGCCATCGAAACGACGTGACTGGAATCCTCAGCCAACCTACGCAGGAGTGAACATGTCTCAATGAACCGACGCTTGGTCCTGCTGCATGGCTGGGGAGCCGATGGTGACGATCTACGTCCACTGGGGGATGCCTTAAAGGCCAGGCTGGGTGGATCACTTGATCTGGTCACCCTCGATGCGCCGGAGCTTCACCCCCAGGGAAGCGGGCGTCAGTGGTATGGCCTATTCCCCGCTCAGTGGGACGCCGTACCCGCAGCCGTCTACCAACTTCAACAGCGGTTGCATCAACTTGACGGTGGCGAGCCAGCACTGAAACGAACCGTGCTCTTCGGCTTTTCTCAGGGTGGTGCAATGGCCATCCACGCTGGTTGCGAGCTTCCTCTGGCTGGCGTCATCTCCTGCAGTGGCTATCCCCATCCGAATTGGCAACCCCCTTCAGGACATCCACCAGTCCTTTTGTTTCACGGCGAAGACGATGCGGTCGTTCCGTTTGAAGCCATGGCACACATACGAGACAAACTCGACTCGCACAGCTGCAAAGCCCTGCCATTCAAAAACGGTCACACCATTCCAGAAGAAACGATGCAACCGATTGAGAACTTCATCAGCTCGGTGTTGACCGAACTTCAATAGGCGAGATCAAACGAAGGCGTACTCGTACTCCTCCATTTCTTCCCAGTCGTCTGCAGCCAAATCAAGACCTTCAAACAGTTTATCTTCCCCAATCGAATCAACGATGGTGCGAAGAGAGGGAAAGAGGAAATGATTTTCCTCAGCGTACTGAGCACTGAACAATCCTTTCTCACCCCAGAAGAAACGATCCGTTGTGTGCTCATTGCGGCGCACATGAAGTAGGG
>QCTG01000075.1 GCA_003211235.1 Synechococcus sp. AG-673-B04 | reverse complement strand
TCTGAGCAGAACAGACAGGTCGTTGCGGTTCCAGCCGGCGATCACGGCCAGCAACAGCAGCACCCTCGCTTTCTGAGGATTCAGGCTTCCGGCAGCCAACAAGCACAGTCGTTCGTCCTCAGGGTCCTCGTAGACAGGTCCGGAACCACAGCGGTTGGCCCGCAGCATCAGAGGCAGGGTGTCCGGCCACGCCGCAAGCGCCTTGCGCTCCACCACCGAAAGCTGCCCGGCACCGGTCCCGGTGAACACCAGGCCTTGGATCCCAGCCTTCAACAGGGCCAGGAGCACAACAGCTGGCGGTTCCACGCAACCATGCAACACAGCAACCTGAGGCCACAGCTCCGGCAGCTCAAGAGTGGCGAAAGGTGTTGGAGGACTGGCGGAGGCCGAAGACCAGTGCACCCCGGCATCATCCACCCAACCCAGAGGTCCGGTCGCGCTGCTGATGAACGCCCCCACCCCCTGGGTGGCGCATTTGGTCACCTCAGCGGCGGAGTGAATCGCTCCATCCATCACCGCGAGCACACCTCGCTGACGGGCCTGCGGATCACAGGCCACCTGCACGGCCTGAAACAAGTTGAGCGGACCGTCCGCACTGAGAGCCGTGGCCGGTCGCATCGCGCCCACCAACACCACAGGCCGGGGGTCATCGATCAACTGCTGCAACAACCAGGCCGTTTCCTCCAGCGTGTTAGTGCCGTGGGTGATCACCACTCCGGCCAGGGCAGGATCGCTTGCGAAAGCCAAACGGATGCGCCGCACCAGCTCGCGCCAGTGCTGAAAGAGCAGATCAGCACTGTCGACATTGGCCACCTGCTCAACGCGGATCTCGGCGAGGTCTTGCAGCGACGGCACGGCATCCAGCAATTCATCCCCCGCCAGAATCCCGGCGGTGTAGGTATTCAGGCTGGCGCCATCAGCACCGCGGCCGGCGATGGTTCCACCGGTGGCAAGCAACAGAAGCCGAGTCACTGATCCAGACGAAGAAACGCCTCCATGAACCGCTGCATCTGACTGGTGGTTCCGATGCTGACGCGAAAACAACCGTCAATTAAGGCTTTACCAGCCATCGATCGGATCAGGATGCCCTCACCGCGAAGGGCCGCATCCAACTCCGCCACAGGTTTCTCAGGCCAGACCAGCAGATAGTTGCCGCCATCGCAGTGGTGGCGAATCCCGGCTGAACGCAAGGCTTCAACCGTCCAGTCGCGGGCCCGCAACACCTCAGCCACGTAGGCATCCACATAGGACTGATCCGCCAGTGCGGCGAAGGCCGCAGCCACGGCAACACTGTTGACCTCGTAGGGGCCGGTGACCCGCCCCACCCGATCGATCACACCGGGATGGCCGATGGCAAAACCGATGCGCAGAGCAGCAAGACCGGCGGTTTTGGAGAGCGAGCGAAACACCAGCAGGTTGGGCGTGGCGCTGAAGTCGGCAATGGGAAGAACGCTGTCGCCGGTGAAGGCTTCATAGAGCTCATCCACAACCACCAGCGTCTGCGGCGCAGACACGGCAAGGTCGAGAATCGTTTCCGGTGCCAACCGGGTGCCAGTCGGGTTGTTAGGGTTGCAGATCAGCAGCAGCCGCGGAGTTGTCGCCTGCAACGACGCCCGAATGGCAGCCAAAGGGAAAGCGAATGTCTCCCCCTCGTAGGGGATTGCATCCATGGTCATCCCCTGCATCAATGAACATGGGCTGTAGTAGCCAAAGGTGGGAGACGTGGTCAACACCCGGTCTCCGGCGTCGCCGTAGGCATGAAACACCGCATGGATGGCGGCATCCACGCCGTTGAACAATCCCACTTGATCAGGTTGCAACCCAGGTCGACAGCCGGTCTCGAGCAGGTTGTTCACCACGGCGTCCCGCAGCCCGTCGTACTCGGGGTAAACGGCGATCTCTTCGGTGCTGAAGCTCCGAACCGCTTGCGCCACCAATGGGCTGGGACCGATGGTGTTCTCGTTGAAGTCCAACCGCAGCATGGAGCGGCGCCCCTCCAGGGGAGCGCTGTAAGCCTGCAATTGCTCAACCGCTTCGCGGGCTGCTGGTGGAACGAAGCCGTTGGAGGTCACAGGCCCGAACCAAGACTGAAAAAGTCTGGCAAGAATCCCAGCAAACGGCTCAAGAGGCGATCACATACGCTCCAGCGTAGGGATCCCCAGCAGACCCAGGCCACAGCGCAGGGTATTCACCGTGAGACGGCAGAGGGCCAGACGGGAGGGCTGTGCCTCGGGCTCAGCCCTGAGCACCGGCACCTGGTCGTAGAAGCGGTTGAACACCTGGCTGAGTTCAAACAAATAAGAACAAAGGCGGTTGGGGAGCAGTTCCTCCTCCACCTCGGCAATCACGGCGTCGAACTTGAGCAGTTCCCGCACCAGGGACCATTCCTGCGGCTCTATGAAATGCAGCTGCGTGGTCGACGAATCCAGATCACCACCTTTACGGGCGATGCCGGCGATCCGCACCACCGCATAAAGCAGATAGGGGGCCGTGTTCCCCTGCAGGGCCAGCATCCGATCGAAGGAGAACTGGTAGTTGGTGATCCGGTTCTGGCTCAGATCGGCGTATTTCACCGCCGCAAGGCCAACGGTGCCGGCCACATGGTGAATGAACTCCTCGGATTCGCTGCGCTCCTCCTGAGCCAAACGCGAACGCAGGTCAGCCTCAGCGCGCTCCACAGCCTCATCCAGCAGATCGCGCAACCGCACCGTGTCGCCGGAGCGGGTCTTGAGCTTTTTACCGTCCTCCCCCTGCACCAGCCCGAAAGGCACATGCTCCAGCCGGGATGCATCTGGAATCCAGCCAGCACGTTCCGCCACCTGAAACACCCCGGCGAAATGGTTCGCCTGGCCTGCATCGGTGACATAAACCACACGACGTGCAGCGTCTCCATTCGGTGCTGATCCGAAGCGATAACGGATCGCCGCCAGGTCAGTGGTGGCGTAGTTGAACCCCCCGTCGCTCTTCTGCACGATCACCGGCAACGGCTTGCCGTCCTTGCCCTGCACACCCTCAAGGAACACACATTCAGCCCCGGCATCAGTGACCAGCAGGCCTTTTTGCTGGAGACCCTCGATCACTGCGGCAAGAAATGGGTTGTAAAACGACTCACCCCTTTCGCTGAGGCGGATGTCCAGACGGTCGTAGATCTTCTGAAACTCACGCCGCGACTGGTCGCAGAGCAACCCCCAGGCCTTGAGCGACACGGGATCGCCGCCCTGCAACTTCACCACTTCCTCCCGTGACGTGGCCTGGAACACCTCGTCATCGTCGAAGCGCTTCTTGGCTTCGCGGTAAAAGGCCACCAAATCACCGAGGTCCACGGCGTCAGCGGTCTCCAACGCTTCCGGGGCTACCTGCTTGAGATGGGTGATCAGCATCCCGAACTGGGTTCCCCAGTCACCCACATGGTTCAGACGCAACACCGGATGGCCGCGGAATTCCAGCACCCGCGCGAGGGAGTCGCCGATGATCGTGGAGCGCAGGTGCCCAACGTGCATCTCCTTGG
>QCTG01000074.1 GCA_003211235.1 Synechococcus sp. AG-673-B04 | reverse complement strand
GTCACTGGCCTTTCTTTCGTTGATCAACAGTGGCTGCATTCAAAGACCCATCACGGATCAAGTCAGCAAAGACAAGCCAGAGGTGCTGACCACTTTCACGGTGCTCGCAGACCTGGCGCGAAACGTTGCGGGGGATCGGTTGAAGGTTCGATCCATCGTGAAACCTGGTTCAGAAATTCACGGTTATCAACCCACCCCAAGCGACATCGAGCAGGCGAGCAGTGCAGACCTGATCATTGAGAACGGACTGGGACTCGAACTCTGGGCCAGAAAATTCACCGCCAGCGCCGGAGACATCCCAACGGTCACGCTCTCGGATGGCATGGAGCCGCTTCTGATTGCGGAGGATGCCTATGCCGGCAAGCCCAACCCCCATGCCTGGATGTCGCCTCAGCGGACCATGGCGTATGTGGACCAGCTGGAGCAGGCTTTCGTTCAGTTAGATCCCGCCGGTGCTGACCAGTTCAAGGCCAATGCCGTCGCCTACAAACAGAGTTTGCAGCGTCTGGATCAAGAGCTGAGATCGTCCCTCGAGACGATTCCAACCGAACGACGAGTACTGGTGAGTTGTGAAGGTGCCTTCACCTACCTGACAAGCGACTATGGACTGGAAGAGGCCTACCTGTGGCCCGTGAATGCGGAGAGCCAGGTCACCCCAAAACGAATGGCACGATTGATTGAAACTGTGCGAAGTCGAAAGATCCCTGCGGTCTTCTGCGAGAGCACCGTCAGCGATAAAGCCCAGAAACAAGTGGCTGCGGAATCCGGTGCACGATTCGGAGGCACGTTCTATGTTGACTCTCTATCGAAGGAAGATGGTCCTGCGCCGACCCTGCTGAAACTTCAGCGCCACAACGTGGCGCTGCTGATCAATGGCCTTGCTGAGTTAACAGAGGTGGGCAACTAAGCCAGGAGCGAACAGAATCAACCATTGGGAAAGTGCCTGGATGAAGCGGTTGCGCTGGGTTCAAAACCTTCTGATCGGAGCAGGAATGGCTTTGCTGCTGCTCGGCGGCATCGGAACGGCGGAAGCCTGTGTGGAGGGTCTGGCATGGGGAATGCCGCTGGAACAGGTCGAGACCCATCTCGGAAGAAACCAGCTGTTGAACCAACAGCAGTCAGGCCGGTATATCGCTCGCGAAGTGCTGCTGGATCGACTTCCCGTCTCAAGCGCCACCTTTGACATCGATCCTGAACAAGGGCTGAAAACCCTGGCCTACGAGTTCGCCATCGACGACATGACCGAGGTGCTGGCAGGTCTTCGAGCCCGCCACGGACAACCGCTGAGCACCAGCATCAAAGAGAGCAGTCACAACGAACAGATCTGGGTCTGGAACACCGGTGAAGATCTGATCACTGCCGTGAAGCAGGACGAGGCAGGGCAGCAGAAGTTTCTGATTTCCTATCGACCCAGTCGTTTGAGACCCGAAACGCTCTGAGCGACAGCCCCAATCAATCGGTCAGGAGAGTCGACTGAAAGTTCCAGTTGTCCTCGTCCTCCATCCAGAGCTCCCAGGCCAACCGCGTGCCGTCGCGGCAGATCAGACGACCGGCAAAACCGGCCGGTGATGGTTGATAGAGATCCGTCATCTCTTGGGCCGACTCCCCCTCTCGGGTGAGCACAGCCTCAACCCGACGACCCAAACGATCCGACAGATCCCGCTTGAGGTCATCGATCGTCATGCCTCTGAAACCTTGAAATCCAGCACCAGATCACCGACGGCATCGCGCTGAATCACAAAGATGAAGCCATCCACAGTTCCTCTCCAGAGACCAGCGTCCACATCCGCCTCAAGGCCATCGCGTTGCTCCACCCGGTGATCGAACAAAACGGCGAAACAATGCGCCGCCACATCAGCAGCCTGCGCCGCATCCATCTCATCCAGTTCGTGGGCTTCAACCCGGCCACCCTCAAGCAGCTCGGCATCAATGACGTTGCCGCTGCCTACATCGGCAACCAACGCTTCCAAGCCTGCGCGGTCGTTCATGTCGCCCATCGGCGCAATCCATTTCCTGCAACCATCATCCCTGGGCCAGCACCGTTGTGAGGGCCGTATCCACACTCAGTGTGCGAGACCCGAGATGAACCGGTCGTGCAATCACCCGTTGCAACAGATCCAGCTCGAAGGGCACAAAACCACCCTCCGGACCCACCAACACCATGGCCGGGTCGGGAGACTGGTCCCGCAAGGCGTCCAAACTCCCCATATGAGCCATCCAACAGACACGGCCTGCACAGAGAGCGGTGAGTCGATCCTCGACGAATGGGCGGAACAATTTGTGCTGGTGCACCCTTGGCATCAGCGTGTCGCTGGCTCGCTCCATCCCTGCAAGCAAGGCCTCCTCCACCTTGGCGTCTGCCAGCAACGGGCTTTGCCAGTAGCTCTTTTCAACCCGGGCCGTGTTGATCAGATGCAGATGGGCCACCCCGAATTCAGCCACCGTTCGCAGCACACGGCGCAGCATTTTCGGGCGTGGAAGTGCCAACACGATGTCGAACCGATGCCGGGGCGGAGGTGGATCCTGAAAGTCCACCTGAAGGCTCACACTCTCTGAAGTCAAGGCAGTGATCACAGCCCGGCCCTGTTTCCCGCCAACCATCCCGGCGCGCAAGGAATCACCGACCGATGGCATGAGAACGGTCCGAATGTGATGCGCGCGCTGATCATCCAGTTGCACCGAGCGGCGATCCAACCAGTCGTCGTCGGGGCGAAGCAACAACAAATTCATAAACGCCCCATGCCTCCTCCCCCCGGTGTGTGCAACCGGATGGCATCTCCCGCTTGTAGTTCTAGCTGCACCGAGCCCGGCAGAGCCTGTTCGCGACCATCGGCATGCAGCACAGCATTGGCGCCGCAGGCACCATCACGTCCGCCATGAAGGCCAAACGGAGCCACGCTGCGTGAGCCACTGATGAGCGAGACGCGCATCGGTTGAAGAAAGCGAATCGTGCGTTCCAGCCCATCACCACCACACCAGAGCCCCTGGCCACCGCTGCCGCGGCGAATCGCGAATCGTTCCAACCGCACCGGGTAACGCGATTCCAACACCTCCGGATCCGTGAGCCGGGAATTGGTCATGTGCGACTGCAATCCCACACTTCCGTTGAAGCCTTCACCCGCACCACCACCGCCCGCCACCGTTTCGTAGTACTGGCTGCAATCGTTGCCGAAGCTGAGGTTGTTCATCGTTCCCTGGCCGGCAGCCAGCACACCAAAGGCACCGAACAACAGATTGCAGAGGGCCTGTGACAGTTCAACGTTGCCGGCAACGACGGCTGCAGGAGGTTGAGGATTCAGCAGACAACCCTCAGGAACGATCAGGGTGATCGGCGCAAAACAGCCGTCGTTCAAAGGAATGTCGTCCTTGAGCAGACAGCGAATCACGTAGAGCACAACAGCCCTGGTCACCGCAAGCGGGGCATTGAGATTGCCGGGATGCTGCGGGGAAGTCTCGCTGAAATCAAGCGTCATACCTCCCATCTCCCGATCGATGCCAACCGAGAGCTGAAGGCGGGAACCGTCATCCAGCTCCAGCTGATG
>QCTG01000073.1 GCA_003211235.1 Synechococcus sp. AG-673-B04 | reverse complement strand
CTGCGGACGCCACCGCTGTCCCGGTGGATCAACCCCTGTTTCACCTGGCCCTGCTGAACGACTGGAAAGCAGCGCAGGCCAGCGGTTCGTACTCCATTTCCACCCGGGGAATGACGCTGGAGAAGGTGGGCTTCATCCACTGTTCCTGGCGGGAGCAGGTGGATGCCACCTATCAACGCTTTTACGCCGATGCCGGCGAGGTGGTGTTGCTGGAGATCGATCCCGCGGCCGTGGGTGTGCCGCTGCGCGCGGATGCCATCCCCACCGGCGAACTGTTCCCTCACCTGTATGGGCCGTTGAACCCTGCGGCGGTGCGGTCGGTTGCCGCCATGCTCAAGCCAGCATGAACAGAGGCACGCCCGATCAGATGCTCGAACAACTGGAGAGCGAGGCGCTCGAGCGGGGATTGCTGTTGCGGCTGCAGGTGAACAGGCCGCTGGGGTTGTGGAGCCTGCGACTGGTGGTGGCGCAACCGGTTGATGGTGAGCGGCTTTTGTTGCAGGGGGAGATGAAGGGCTGGGCCTTTGGCGCCGATACCGGGCTGCAGCTCGACACGATGCGGGTGCAACCCGGAGCCCCGGCCGGCGTCGGTGATCTGGTGTGGGCCGCCACGATGGCGTGGGCCCTGGAGGCGACGCCCTGCCGTCGGGCTCGCCTGCTGGCGATTCGCGATGCCGAGCAACAGCATCGTCGCCTGGTGCGTTATTTCAGGCAGCGCGGTTTCAACACAGTGCGGGAGGTGGAAGCGGCCCTGTGGGATCTGCCGCTGCGGATGGTGTGGGGTGGTGCCGGCGCCCTGATGAGCGGAGAGGTGCAGGCCGTGTTGGAGCGAAGCCTGCGGGGATGGCGTCAGCCAGCGGCGTGATAGCTGCTGCGCACCAGCGGGCCGCTGCGCACCTGGGCAAAACCGAGCTCCCGGGCCACATCCGCCAGCTCGTCAAATTCAGCCGGGGTCCAGTAGCGGTCAACGGGAAGATGCGCCAGGGATGGACGCAGGTACTGCCCGAGGGTGATGCGCTGACAATCAACCGCGCGAAGCGCTTTGAGGGTGTCGATCACTTCATCCCGCCTCTCCCCCAGGCCCAGCATCAGACCGCTTTTGGTGGGAATCGAAGGTTTCAGCTCCCGGGATGCAGCCAGCAGCCCCAGTGAACGCTCGTAGGTGGCACCTCGCCGCACCTGTCGCTGCAGGCGTTGCACCGTTTCAAGGTTGTGGTTGAAACACACCGGTGCGGCCTCCAGCACGGTGGTCAGCCGCCGGCGCTGGGCCACCAGGGCCTGATCCGAGTCGGGGTATCCACCCCAGAAATCGGGGGTGAGCACCTCGATGGCAATCAGCGGATTACGGGCCCGGATCGCCACCATGGTGGTGGTGAACAGGCTGGCCCCATGGTCGGGAAGGTCATCGCGCGCCACAGCGGTGAGCACCACGTAGCGGAGCTGCATCGAATCAACAGCATCCGCCACACGCTCGGCTTCCGCCAGATCAACTGGCATCGGATGCTGGCCCTTTTCCACCTGGCAGAACGCACAACTGCGGGTGCAGATCGATCCACCCAGCAGAAAGGTGGCCGTTCCAGCGGCGTAACACTCACCCCGGTTGGGGCAACGCCCCTCCTCGCAGATGGTGTGCAGGCGGTTGTCCTTCACCAGCCCCTGAACCCGCTCCAGATCGGAAGCATTGCCGATCGGGCGGCGCAACCACTCAGGCAAACGCTGCTTCGGAGGAGTGGCGCTGAACTTGCTCATCCACGCAGAACACTTGACCAATTCTGATCAGAAAAAACCAGAACGGGTTGTGCAGTTCAATCCACTGGGCGACGCCCCTCCAGGGCACGACTGAGGGTTACCTCATCGGCATATTCCAGTTCACTGCCCATCGGCAGGCCGTAGGCGATCCGGCTCACCGAACAGAAGGGCTTGAGCAGGCGGGCCAGGTAAAGGCTGGTGGTGTCACCTTCCACACTCGGGGTGAGCGCAAGGATCACCTCCGTGACCTCCTCACGGTTGATCCGTTCCACGAGGGGGGTCACCTTGAGAAGCTCAGGGCCAATGCCGTCCATTGGCGAAATCAAGCCACCGAGCACGTGATAGCGCCCTTGGAATTCCCTGGTGCGCTCCAGCGCCAACAGATCCCTCGAATCGGCCACCACACAAACCAGGCCGTTACGGCGTTCAAGGTTGCGGCAGATCTCGCATTCCGGTTCAGCGGAAAGGTGAAAACAGGTTTGGCACTGGCCCACCTGAGTGCGGGCGGCCAGCAACGCATCAGAAAACTGATGGATCTGCTCCTCCGGCTGATTGAGCAGATGGAGGGCCAAACGCTGGGCGGTTCGCGGCCCGATGCCGGGCAGGCGTTCAAACTGATCGATCAGCCGGGCCAACGGTCGAGTGAAGCCGCTCAGTGATCTTCCGCCGATGGAACGGACTCTAGGCAGAATGCTTCGATTCGAACCGGTTCTGATGCAGCTGATCCGTTCCCTCTCCCGCACACTTCTGTTGGGTGTACTGGCACTGGCATTAGGAGCCTGTGCGGCGGGACCAACGGCCGGCTTGCAGTCGTACCAGAGCCCTGATGGGCGCTTTGCATTCCTGTACCCAACGGGCTGGACCCAGGTGCAGGTGAGCAATGGCCCTCGGGTGGTGTTTCACGACCTGATCCACAGCGATGAAACCGTGAGTTTGATCATCAACAATGTGAATGAAGAGAATGAGCTCACCGAGCTCGGCAGCGCTGTTGCAGTGGGTGAACGACTGCGGCGGGAAGTGATCGCCACCGCGGGCAGCGGCCGCACAGCTGAACTGGTCGAAGCCAACGAGCGCGAGGTGAACAACCACACCTTCTATGACCTGGAATATGCGGTGCACCTGGAAGATCGGGATCGCCATGAACTGGCCACGGTGGTCGTTGATCGGGGCCGGCTTTACACCCTGGCCACCAGCGTCAATGAAGACCGTTGGGAAAAGGTCCAGGACATCTGCGGCCGCGTGGTGCACTCACTGAATTTGTTGATTTGAGTCATCACCGACTCGACCAGGTGGTCTCCAGATAACTGATACCACCCTTCTGAAACGGTCGTGCCTTCAACTGTTCTGTGCTCAGATCACGACTGGTCAGAGCCTGAGCCAACTGCACCAGCTCCAGTGGTCCGAGATCCGTCTGTAAGTAAGGAGCTGAAGCAGCAATCAGTTGCGGTAAGCGCACCAGATTCTGTGGTTGCTTGAGGCGATCCACCAATCCATCAATCGCCAGCTTCTGCCGCTCCAAACGGCCCAGATCACCCCTGGTATCCCTGCGCCAACGCAGAAAGCCTGTGAGTTCACGGCCACGCAGAATCTGCCGCCCAGGCTGCAGATCGATCTGCAGGTTCTGGCTGCGATCCAGGTAATACATCCGCTTGGGAACATCAACCTCGATGCCCCCCACCAGATCCGCCAACCGCGGCAATGCATCCAGTTTCACCACGATGTGGCGATGCACAGGCCGATTCATCAACCGCGTCAGCTCCCGTTCCACCGCCTCCGGGCCACCGAGCGCCAGCAATCCATTGATCTTCAT
>QCTG01000072.1 GCA_003211235.1 Synechococcus sp. AG-673-B04 | reverse complement strand
TTGGGTCGAACAACAATGAGCAACGGCTGAATGCCCAGGGAGGCGATTAACGCCTCCTCAAACTTCAACAATGCACTGGATTCAGATGTACTCGGCGACCCGAACGTCACGCTTGATCAGCAGCTCCTGAAGCTCTTCGGCATCCACAGTCTCTTGCTCGATGAGCATTTCGGTCAATTCCTCGAGAACGGAACGATTGTCAACAAGAACCTTGGTTGCACGCTTATAGGCAACATCGACGAGTTCGGAAACCTCACTGTCGATCATTGCCGCGGTTTCCTCAGAGAAATCGCGTTCAGAAGCGATATCTCGGCCAAGGAACATTCCTCCCTGGGAGCGCCCGAGCGCAACCGGACCGATCCCATCACTCATGCCGAAGCGTGTAATCATCTGGCGAGCGGTGTTCGCTACCTGCTGGAGGTCATTGGAGGCACCGGTGGTGACCTCGTCTTCGCCGTAAACGATCTCCTCTGCGACACGACCACCTAGGGCGACCGCCATCTGGTTCTGCAAGTAGGCCCGTGAATACAAACCCGATTCCATGCGTTCTTCACTGGGGGTGAAGAACGTCAGTCCACCCGCGTTGCCGCGAGGAATGATGGAAATCTTCTGGACAGGGTCGTAATCCGGCATCAGAGCACCGACCAGAGCGTGGCCAGCTTCGTGATAGGCCACAAGGCGAGCACGACGAACGCTCATTGCCCGATCCTTCTTCTCGGGACCTGCCATCACTCGTTCGATGGCATCGCTGATCTCGTCGTTGCTCACTTCAGTGAGTTCACGCCGGGCAGCAAGAATTGCCGCTTCGTTGAGGAGATTGGCAAGGTCGGCGCCGGTGTAACCGGGTGTTCGACGTGCAACTTTGTCTAAGTCGACGTCTTTGGAAAGAGTCTTGCCACGGGCATGAACTCCGAGAATCTGGAGACGACCGGCGTAGTCAGGACGATCAACGGTGACCTGGCGGTCAAAACGTCCGGGACGCATCAGTGCGGCATCGAGAACGTCGGGGCGGTTGGTCGCAGCGACGATGATGATGCCGGTGTTGCCCTCAAAGCCATCCATCTCGGTAAGGAGCTGGTTGAGAGTTTGTTCACGCTCGTCGTTGCCACCGCCAAGTCCTGCACCCCGCTGACGGCCAACAGCATCGATCTCGTCGATGAAGACGATGCAAGGAGCATTCTTTTTGGCCTGTTCGAAAAGATCACGTACGCGGCTGGCGCCAACCCCGACGAACATTTCGACGAATTCAGAACCTGAAATCGAGAAGAAGGGCACTCCAGCTTCTCCAGCAACCGCTTTGGCGAGGAGTGTTTTACCCGTACCTGGAGGGCCCACAAGAAGAACACCCTTGGGGATTTTTGCTCCTACAGCCGTGAATCGGTCGGGGTTCTTGAGGAAGTCGACCACTTCGGTCAACTCAAGCTTTGCGCCGGAAATTCCGGCAACATCAGAAAAGGTGACCTGGGTTGAAGGCTCCATCTGAACCCTCGCCTTGCTCTTGCCAAACTGCATTGCGGGATTCCCACCGCCACCGCCTTGAGCGCGGCGGAACAGAAAGAACAGCCCACCAAGCAAAAGTAATGGAAAAATCAAGCTGCCAACCGCCGACTGCCAAGCAGGTGCCTGACGCGTTGGCTGAACGGCAATATCAACATCGTGCTGGGTGAGCAAGCCCAGCAGCTCCTTATCAGGAGCGAGGTTCACCTGAGCACGGCGACCATCGTTCTCCACAACCTGAGCGGTACCACGGTCCGGGGAGATCAACACACGGCTGATCTGGTTGTCCTCAACCGCTTCAACGAAGTCGCTGTAGCGCATGGTTCGCGCTTCCTGCTGGGTGTTTCCACCGCCGAGGAATGCTGGGGCAATTACGACAATCGCCAGCACCAGCAGGGCCGTAAGGCCAATGTTGCGCCATCGCTTGTTCAAAGCTCACCTCGCTTAGATGAAGGAACGTTAACCGAGTCCTCAGGGATCACGCGGAGCGCAGAACTTCAACAACGCTCTTGAAGGCAAACCACTCAGGAATGTCCTCGCCACCACGCAGCATTTTGCGGAACTGGGTACCGCTTAGCTTTTTCACGTGCAAACCGCGAGCCTCGGCATGTTCTGCGGTCACGTAGCCCTCTTCCTCGGTGTAAACGAGATTCAACGAGGGCACGGTCTCCATGGTTAGTTCCGGTGCGCACTCTCTGGCGAAGTTCTGAGCGTCGTAGGGCCCATAAAAATCGTCGCCACTGATGGAGGACTTACAACCAGCCATGTCGCGGCCGATGATGAAGTGTGTGCAGCCGTAGTTGCGACGGATGATCATGTGCTGCAAGGCTTCACGAGGCCCTGCCATGTGCATCGCGTACGGCAGGTAGGCCCAACGAATGCGCTCGTTGCTCACCTCAGCAGCAAGACGCTCATAGGTCTGGAAACGAACGGCACCAGGGATATCGTCCTGCTGGGTGGGTCCACAGGTGGGATGCACGAGCACCACAGCCTTCTCGCTCACATTTTGGGCATGAAGTGCTCGTGTGAACAGCTCGTAGTGGGCGCGATGGATGGGATTGCGGCACTGGAAAGCCACCACATCTTCACAATCGGGGAGGCCAGCACGAACCTCGGCAGGTGTCTTGCAGGGGAAGACCCGCTGAGGAAGCTCTATGCCCTTGAGGCTGCCACCCAGATAAAACCGCTTGCGCTCCATGGTGATCATGCGCACCGCAGGATGCTCGATCGAGGTGGTGCCGTAACAGCCCTGGGCCTCAGCGACCTTGTCGGGCTCCCACTTCGCCTCAACCTGGAGAACCGCCAGGTCCTGGCCCTTGTAGGTGAGCAAAACGCTGTCACCGACCACCACATCGTCGCGGTCGGTGTCCATCACAATCGGCAGGCCGAACAGCTGGCCAGCTGAAAGACGATGACCCAACACCACGGAGTTGTAATCCTCCTGGTGCATGAATCCCCGCAACGGCGAAAAGCCGCCAACAACCAGGAGCTCCACATCACAGGCGTTGCGATCGGAGCACTCAAGGGTCTTGCTGGCTGAGTCCTTGACGGCTTTTTGTTCAGCCTGAGGAACCATCAAATCAACCAGGGTGCCGCCATAGGGGGCAATCACCCCGGATCGATGGGCGGAGGCGGCTGCGCTGGCGGTCATGGGATGGGCTGAAGATCGGGCGATTCTCCCAGATGATCAACGAACCGCAGAAGGCATAAAAAAAGGGGGGCCAAAGCCCCCCTTCATTCGTGCACTGTCAACAGAGCTAGAGACGATCAGACTTCCTCGAGTCGGCCGTAGAGGTCACCGGTAATCTTGATATCAACCGTTTCACGCCCACCCATGTCGGAATCTGAAGGCTGGATGGCACTGAAGACGCCAGCGAATTCTCCGGTCTCTGGATCCACTTTCGTGATCGAGAGACTCATGGTGCCCACACCATCGATGTAGCGCTTGTTGTTGTCCTTCTCCAGCTGCTCGTCATCACCACCAAGAGCAACCAAGCCCTGGGCGTACTGAACACCTGTGGTAAGCGCCCGGCCCTTGGGATCGATGAAGTTGCTAGTGCGGTAGCTCGGAGTGCGGTATGTGCCTTCGAAGTCGGTGCTGGTGGTGATGGCGTTGCCTTCAGCAGT
>QCTG01000071.1 GCA_003211235.1 Synechococcus sp. AG-673-B04 | reverse complement strand
TATAAAATGTTTTCCGACACCAATGGAAATGGGATTTTAGATAAGGACGATATTTTGATCAGCAAGGGAAATTTTGTTGAAGGCTTTGAGGAAGTGAAGCGTGGAAAGCTTCTTCCCAAGAAGTTTGATGGTGTGATTACAGCAAAACCTTTCCAGGCCCATAGTGACGACCACGACCACGACCATGATCATGACCATCACGATCACGATGATCAAGTCCACGACATGGCTACCGGGATCAATGCTCTTGGAATTGAGCACCTGAGTTTGCTCAATGCAGACGGTGCCATGGTTGTTCATTACCATGGGGACGCTCACAATCATGATCAATCCATGATGTGATTGATCCTTCGTTCCTGTCTTGAACGAATCAGCATTGTGGTTCATGTCATGGCATGAGCCACACAGCCTCTTTGATGGGAATCCTTCTGAATTCGCTCCATTCCAGTGCGGTGGCATCCATTAAAGCTGCAATTCCAGTGTTACTTTCTGAGCTCTTGCTCACGCTCATCAGAAGCTGCTGGCGTACAGGATCCATCAGCAACTTTGTTCCTGGTTGCAGATTCCAGGGATTGAGTTGTTTTTCCTTTTGAATTCGGCCCTTTTCATCCATCAGCACAATGGTTTGATCGCGCCCTTGGGCAGACCAGCGTCCAAGAACCGCCCAAATTCGCGTGCCGGTGTTGTTGCAGGCGACTGCGAGCACGGCCTGATCGCCCAGATGCAGTTGTCGCGGAGCCAATCCTGGGATCACCAGCTCGATCGATCGTCTGTAATCCGGCCAATGTCGAATCAGCACAGCGCGGCCTGAGGCGGAGCAAAACGCGCCGAGTTCGCGGCTGCCTGGCAGGATCTGCGGATCACTCCTGCTGATTTCGCCGAGGGTTTCAATGCGCAGGCCCTCTCTGGTGGGAACCACCATGCCTCCGCCTGCCGGTATGAGCTGCAAAGGGCCGGATGTCTTGACGGGCAGTGACCTCCGCGCTCCGTCATTCAGGCGTAATTCTGTGGTTTGACTTCCAGCCCGGAAGCCACCTTTCTGCACCAGCAGATCACCGCTGAGGTTGCTGCTGACATGGCCGAACAACAGTGGACCAGACGCCAGCGGTTCCAACGATTCGAGCTGAGGCGTCGACAGCAGCGTTTTGTCCTGTTGAAGTCCCGCAGGTTTGAGCCGTCGCAGCCAGATCCGCTCCTGCCCTCTGTCATCGCTGCTCACCACAGCAATGCCACGACCATTGCCAAGGGGGACAACCTGACTGATCGCTGGCCAGACCGGCGTCAAGGGTTGCCATGTTCCGTCACGCCGTCGTAACTGCAGTTGTTCACCATCGGCAACCAGGCGGTTCACCACCAGCCAGGGGCGTGGATCCCACCACCAGTTCTGGGGAGAGATCTTCTGGTTGCGAAGGTCCGAGCCAGCAAGGTGCAGCAACAGCGGCTGTTCAATCGGCTGTTCTCCCTCAACGACCAGGCGCAGATCATTGCCCTTGCCCAGCCAGCGATGCCGCAGCGTTGGCTCCAAACGACTGGTCGCGGCAATCGTGGGTCGATGCATGGGGCGACTGAACTGCAGATCCAAGCCAGCGCTCCCGCTGTGGATTGACTGTGGACTCAGACGCAGCAGTCGGGGTGGTCGGCGCAGCAACAGCTGTTGCTGCATCAGTACCACGCCGGCAGCGCCGGCCAGCAGGAGCGTCAGCCGTTTGCTCATGGCTCGAGGGGCCGTTGTGGTCGGGGGATGGCTTGAATCGTTTCTGGAACGACCACCGCTGTGGCTTCTCCCTGGTGCATTCGCACCTCCATATGGCCACGGATGGCGATCCAGGAATCCGGCTCGGGTTCGTTGTTCTCAGGCCAGACCACAGGCAAACCGGCTGGTGTTGCATCCGCGAGGCAGCAGCGCACGGTCAACCGCGCCAGGAGCGGTGGCGCATCGGGTTGACGCCAAACGAAACCGCTGATGTTCACCGGGTTGCCGTTCACCAGATTGGGATCGGCCTGGCTGCGTAACACGCGGACCCATTCCGTCAGGGTTCGTTGTTCCGGTGGGAGAACAAAGGCCAGCTCTGGTGCTTGCGGCAAACCCTCCGGTCGATTGCTGGCCAGATCGCTGAACGAGGGTTCGGGGGGGAGCACCAGGATCATCAAGGCCATGGATGCACTGGCGAGGTCTTTCCATCGGCGTACGTCATTCCATCTGCGATGTTCCCGTCGTGGTCGCCGTTGGAACAGCATCAGCAAGCCTGACGCAAGCATCGCCAGCCCGGCGGCTCCAACGAGCCCATGGAAGGCGTTACGCAGCAGCAGATCCAATCGGCCGGATCCCAAGCTCCAAAGCACAGTCCAGCCCCAGAGCATCAGCAGCAGAGCGCGGCTCATGGGTTGGATTCCTTCATAACCGCCACAGATTGATCCACTGGCCTATCAGCAGAACTCCCAGGCTTGCGGTCGCCGTTGTGATGGCAATCGCTCGCGGCCGCATTAGCACGCTGAACAGACCCACCAGTTTGAGGTCCACCACAGGCCCCAGCAGCAGAAAGGCCAGCAGGGCACCTGGAGTGACCTGTGCTGCGAATCCAAGCGCCAGAAAGGCGTCCACGCTGGAACAAACCGACACCACTACGGCGAGCATCATCAGCGCCAGGATTGAGGTTGTCGGTGCACCGCCAACGGTCAGGAGCCAGCTGCGCGGTAGCCAGGTCTGCACCACAGCGGATAGGAGGCTGCCCAGCACCAGTAGCGCCATCAGCTCAAGGAACTCCCGTGAGCTCTGTTCCAGCATCTGGCGCGGTGTCGGCCAGTCGGTCGTGACGGCTGTCCCTTCCAACAGGGAGGTCTGATTTCCGTCTCCACCCACGAGTCCACTAGAACGCTCGAGCAGGCTGTACCGGCTCAGGGGCTGATTCATCCGCCGTTCACTCAGCAGGGCCTGCTCCAGCAGTTGACGCTCCGGCAGAAGTGTCAGCGTCAAACTCAGCATGACTGCGATCAGGAAAGCTCCCAGCGGTCTGGCGATGAGAAGCCAGGGTTGATCGGGGAAGGCGGCCCAGGTGCTGGCCATCACAATCGGGTTGAGGACTGGGGCAGCAAACAGAAATCCGAAGGCTGTTCCGAGGGGAGCGCCGCTGGCCAGCATCCGACGCGCTACCGGCACGTTGCCGCATTCACACGCGGGCAAAGCAAAACCCATCAGAGCTCCGGTGATTGGAGCGAGCAAGGCCTGCCGGGGAAGTCGGCGTATCCAGGTGTTCTGGGGGACCAGCCAGCGAGCCAGTCCTGCGATGAGAACACCCAGCAGCAGAAATGGAATCGCCTCCAGAAGAAGGCCTTGGTAGATGGCCCAGGCGGTCGCGAATCGGTTCAACGCGGAGATCGGGTGCCGTGTGTTTTGACCCTGAGGTCATCTTCCAATACTCCCAGGATGGGACCAAATAAATCAATATCAATTCAATGCGAGTCACAACTAAATGTCTTTAATCTCCTCGGCAGTGAGTCGGGTGCTGGTGAAGCGAAGTTCCTGAGTGCAGCACGGCTCCAACTATGCATCGACTGATCTGTGGATTGGGTGGCTTGAGCTCATTCACTGATTTTTCCCTTGAACCTCTATAGCCGAGGGAGATGTGGAGTCTGTCGTTGTT
>QCTG01000070.1 GCA_003211235.1 Synechococcus sp. AG-673-B04 | reverse complement strand
AACGCACGCCAGCGGGATCTCGAGCAACTCGCCGCCCAGCCTGACTTCTGGGACGACCAGCAGAACGCTCAGAAACAGATGCGTCGCCTCGACGAGGTGAAAGCTCAGCTGATGCAGCTGGATTCATGGCGCAGCTCAATTGATGACGCCAAGGCGACGCTGGAGCTCTACGACCTGGAGCCCGATGACGAGATGCTGGGCGAAGCTCAGGACGGACTGAACGAGTTGCGTCAGGGCCTCGACCGTTGGGAACTGGAGCGGTTGCTCAGCGGCGAATACGACAAGGAAGGCGCAGTCCTCACCATCAACGCCGGCGCCGGTGGCACCGACGCCCAGGACTGGGCCCAGATGCTGCTGCGGATGTACACACGCTGGGCGGAAGATCACGACATGAAAGTGAGCGTGGATGAGCTCTCCGAGGGAGAGGAAGCGGGCATCAAAAGCGCCACCATCGAGGTGGAGGGGCGTTACGCCTACGGCTACCTGCGCAACGAGAAGGGAACGCACCGACTCGTGCGCATCTCACCCTTCAATGCAAACGACAAACGCCAAACCAGCTTCGCCGGGATCGAGGTGATGCCAAAGATCGAAGAGGAGGTTGACATCGATATTCCGGAGAAAGATCTGGAGGTGACGACAAGCCGTTCAGGCGGTGCCGGCGGCCAGAACGTGAACAAGGTGGAAACGGCCGTTCGCATCCTGCACATTCCCACCGGTCTTGCGGTGCGCTGCACCCAGGAGCGATCACAGCTCCAGAACAAGGAAAAAGCCATGGCCCTGCTCAAGGCCAAGCTGCTGGTGATTGCGCAGGAACAGAGGGCAGCGGAAATTGCCGACATCCGCGGCGACATCGTGGAGGCGGCCTGGGGCAACCAGATCCGCAACTACGTCTTCCACCCGTATCAGATGGTCAAAGATCTGCGCACCAATGAAGAGACCAACGATGTGCAGGCTGTGATGGATGGCGCACTCGACCCCTTCATCGACGCGTCCCTGCGCCAGGGTGTCGACAGTCCTGGCGCTGACACCGAAAGCTGAAATCGATGGCATCTGACTCCTCCCCTCCGCCGAGCTTCATCAAACAGGCGATGCGGAACATGGTGCGCAAGGGGCGCCAGAGCCTGTTTCACTTTGGATTAACCGCCTTCGGCTTTCTCGGATTCATCACCCTTGTGGCCTGGCTTGGGCGCCCGACCCTTCCCCAGTGAGTCATGGAGCTTGACCTGGCGCTGGATGCCGGCACCGTGCATCTGAACCGTCTCGATCCTACCGATCTTTTCGATCCATATGTCTGGGAAATCACGCTGCTCACCTGGATTGAGAGGGTGCGCCAGGATTCAGCCATGAGCTGCCCAGCGCTGGTACGCCGAGCCGAAGAGATCAGCCTGGGGCTGCGCTTCACCGACGACGCCTGCATCTGCGAACTCAACGGCACCTGGCGACAGCGTCAGGAACCGACGGACGTTCTCTCGTTTGCTGCCCTGGAGGACGCACCCGACTGGCTCGATGACGGTTCCGTGGAACTCGGCGACATTGTGATCTCGCTGGACACCGCACGGCGACAGGCGCTCGAGCACAATCACAGCCTGAAGCGAGAGCTGCAGTGGCTGGCCAGCCATGGCCTGCTGCACCTGCTCGGCTGGGATCATCCCAATGACGCCAGACTCGAGGAGATGCTGGCTTGCCAGGACCATCTTCTGAACACAATCAGCCCCTCCGATACAGGTAACGTTCTGTCCCATGAAGCGGAATCGGACATCAGCGACGTTCCAGGAGATGCCCACTGAATCCCCGATGACGGTTGAGGAGGAAGCAACAGCAAGGAGTGCAGCTGCGCGTCGCCGCAGCTGGCGGATCGCAGGCGACCTGCCAGCCAGCTTTCGCTATGCCGCCCAGGGTTTGGGCTATGCAACCGTCAGTCAGCGCAATTTCCGCATCCACCTGGCAACCGCTGTGGTGGTGTTCGGGCTTGGCATCGCCCTGCAACTGGACCTCACCCGGATGGCGGTTCTGGTGCTCACCGTGGCTGCTGTTCTAGTCCTGGAGCTGCTGAACACCGCCATTGAAGCGGTGGTGGATCTCAGCATCGGCCGCCGATATCACCCCCTTGCGCGCATCGCCAAGGATTGCGCCGCCGCTGCTGTGTTGGTGGCCGCGATCAGCTCTCTGCTGATTGCCTTCTGCCTGCTGCTGCCGCCCCTTCTTCTTCGCCTGAATTCCTGAGATCCACCGATGCTGCTGGTCATCGACAACTACGACAGCTTCACCTTCAACCTGGTGCAGTATTTCGGCGAACTGGCGCCCCACCATCCCTTGGCAGCAGAGCTGCAGGTGCACCGCAACGATGCTCTGAGCCTGGGACAGATTCGGGATCTCAAGCCTGACGCGATCCTGCTGTCGCCCGGTCCAGGCGACCCGGACCAGTCAGGGATCTGCCTGGACGTCTTGCGGGAGCTATCCCCAACCATCCCAACCCTGGGGGTTTGCCTGGGTCATCAAGCCATCGCCCAGGTGCACGGTGGTCGAGTGGTGCGCGCCACCGAACAAATGCATGGAAAAACCTCCCCTGTGCTGCATCGAGGGGAAGGGGTCTTCGCTGGCCTGCCCCAGCCCCTCACAGCCACTCGGTATCACTCTCTGATCGCCGAACGCGACAGTCTTCCCGACTGCCTGGAAGTGACGGCCTGGCTGGATGACGGCACGATCATGGGGCTGAGACACCGGGAGTATCAGCATTTACAGGGGGTGCAGTTCCACCCTGAAAGCGTGCTGACGGAATCCGGGCACCAATTGCTGGCCAACTTCCTGCGGGATGCCAACGCTGCGTCAGGGCCTTGACGTGCAGCTGATCTTGCACATCGGGATGCACAAGACCGCATCAACAACGATTCAGAAACGCCTGAAAGCCAACACTCGATTACTCCAGAGTTATGGATATCTGTACATCGCCAAGGAACGCAAAACACTTCTCAAAGCAGTCCTTCAGAAGAACTTCATGCCCTGGCGTGAACTGATTCGGTACGCCAGAAAAACAGCTTCCACGCCGATCGTGTCCCATGAAGCGTTTTCCCATGTCCTCTGTCGAGAGCCCTCCGCAACGAACTCAAGATGTCTAGGCGACTGGTTGCTGAGGAAACTCAGCAAGGCTGGCGTGAACGTCATGGTCATCGGATTCGTCCGAGATCAACCCAGCTATCTCAATTCGCATTACACACAGCACGTCAAACGATTCGCCACAGCGAAATCTCTGGAGGCCTATGCCGCAAAAGCGATGCGGAAATCCATCCATCGAAGCTCCTGTGATCCAGATCAACTGTTTGGCTGGCTGATGCATCACGCCTCAGTGCAAACGTTGTTCTTTCCCTACGGCAGATCGATCGCACAACCTGCTGCACAACACCGATATGCCAATGAACCCTTTGCGCAGTTGATCCACTGCCTGAAGATTCCCGATTCAGCTCGCTTTCAACGGATCGATAACGTGAACGCCCAGCCAGGTGATCTGGCCATTCGCACTGCGCTGCAGCTCAGGTTGGAGCTCAAACGCGATGGGATTCGTCTGGATAAAACAGCCAAGCAACGGGCCCGGGCACTACTCTGCAAGGAAGCCGAACAGCGCAACTGGGCCCAGACGCCCTACCTCGGTCTGAAACCGGAACTCAACCGGCGCATTCGGGATC
>QCTG01000069.1 GCA_003211235.1 Synechococcus sp. AG-673-B04 | reverse complement strand
TCACCGTTTTTCTTGCGGAACTCGGGGACAAGACTCAACTGGCGACCGTGGCCCTCAGTGGGACGTCCGATCGCCCCCTAGCCGTGTTCCTCGGCTCGGCGAGTGCCCTTGTTCTGGCAAGCCTTCTGGGTGCAATAGCCGGGGGGTCAGTGGCGTCTGTTGTCCCGACAGAACTGCTCCAGCTGATTGCGTCCGTGGGATTCCTGATCATCGGAACGCGGTTGTTATTGCAGAGCCGCGAGCCGGATCTTGAGAGCGGTGAAGCCACGGACTCATAAACTTAAAAATCGGAGTTCTCCTCAACGCCCAGGTCTGACCTGGCGGCCCTCCGTCATCTCCCGGTCATGAAGGCCGGATTCGAAAACGCCCTCCATGAAATTTTCGGTCGCTGACCTGCTGGATCAGCTCTCCACCGACCAGTCGGTTTCTCAGGCGACCCTGGCGAAGATTTTCAAGCTCAGCAACAAGACGGATAAAGCTGGATTGGATCTTGCCAGCGTTGCACTTGCCAAGGTTGGCGTTCTCGAAATCCTCGAGAGCGGAGAACTGCAACGTCTTCAGAATGAAGAGCTGATTGATGCGCGACTGCGCTGCAGCAGCAAAGGCTTCTGCTTTGCGATTCGGGATGACGGTGGAGATGACATTTATATCCGTGATCACCAGTTGAATCACGCCTGGAATGGCGATCGCGTACTGGTGCGTGTCACCCGTGAGGGAGGGCGACGCAGATCTCCGGAAGGTGGCGTGCAATGCATTCTCGAACGAGCGACGCGATCGCTTCTTGCACAGGTGAAGCGGCAGGACGAACTGCTGATGGCGTCACCTCTGGATGACCGAATGCTCGCAACCATTCAGCTCAATGAGGACGCTGCAGAGCACCTTCCATCAGACCCCCCAACCGCTGTCGTTGAAGTTGCTGTCGATCGCTACCCCCTGGCGCAGTACCCAGCCCAGGGGCGAGTTGCTCGACCACTTCCGCTGGATGGTGGTCCGGCTGCTGATCGGGAGCTGCTGCTCACGAAGGTTGGTCTGCATGCTCCTGCTCCAGCACCACGCGGTTCAGCCAAGTCACCGCAAAGCAAAGGCAGAACGGATCTCTCTGAGCAACCCGTTCTGCTGTTCAACGGTTGGAACATAAAAGACGCCCCTCCGCTTCCCGCCGTACATGTTGAAGCCCGGGATGGCGGAATCCGTCTCTGGGTTCACGCTCCAACCGTGTCCGAACGCATCGGACTTGGCAACAGCCTTGATGGGTGGCTGCGGGACAAATCCGAGGCGCTCTGTTTAGGAGGGGCGTGGCATGGCCTGCTGACTCCAACCCTGTCGAAAGCCTGCAGCTTCAACGTCGGCGAGTCCAACGATGCACTCACGGTTCGTCTGGATGTCTCTGCCAATGGTGAGCTAACGGATTGGGAGTTTTTGCTAAGCACGATTCGACCGGTTGCCGAAATTCAGCGAAGCCACCTCTCCGCCCTTGCGGATCGCAAGCCCAGGGCAAGAACGATTCCTGCTGCTCTGAAGCCGCTCAAGGACCATCTGAATCAGCTGGAGTCCGTGTTGTTCTGTGCCAACTGTCTAAAGGAGCAGGAACAGGCGGCTGGTGCTGTGATCCTCAATCTCCCATCACCATCCATGGATGCTCTCGGAGATTTGAACGCAGTGGATCCAACCGGACTGAGGCACCGTTGGGTGGATGCCCTCGACAAACGAGATCCCAACTCGGTTCTTCAACCCCTGCTCCGGGCTGCTGACCGCGCCTGGGGAGAGCATCGGAACAGTCTTGGTCTGCCGGCCATCACCTTGCAGGTCAATCAGCCGGATGTCTCGGTGTTAACCGATGTCGCAAAGACAGCCATTGCCCTTGACCTTCCCCTTGAGCTCGAGGATGACGGCAGTCCCTCCGCTCAAGAACTGATCACTGTTTTTGCCGGCTGTGATCAGCGACGGGTCCTGGAGCAACAGCTCAGCTATGCCTTGCCACAACCCATGTTCACCGGAGGGGTTGCCGCCTCCGATGGTGAACTGAACCCGGGAGCCGGCCATCCAGAAGAATCCACGTCACCGGCGCCGTCTCCATGGTGCTGTGCAGCCTTGAGCTACGCCCACCTCGTCAATCAACAAGTGCTGCAGATGCTCCTGCAGGACGGCAAGGACCGGCCCAGTGTGCGTCAGAAGGAACGCATTGCTCTCGGTCGGCGCGGTGCGGCGGATGCCATTCAGTGGTCGCTGTTCACGGCGGCCCAGGACGAGAAGCTACGGGGACTCGTCAGTCAGCGTTTGCTGCATCGGCTAAATGCACGCCGTCGTCAGGTGCTGGAACTGGAAGGGGACCTGTTGTCCTTGGTTCAGGCCCGTGCAGCACAGCTTCTGGTCGGCCAGGAAGCTGACGGTCGCGTGAGCGGAGTCCAGAGTTATGGCTTCTTCGTGGAGGTGGGCGACACACGTTTCGAAGGGCTTGTGCACGTCAGCTCGCTGAATGACGACTGGTACGAGTACCGCTCTCGACAGAATCGTTTGGTTGGTCGCAAGAACCGCCGTGGTTACCAATTGGGAGATCCGGTTCGGGTGAACGTGATGAAGGTGGATGTGCTGCGAAACCAGATCGATCTGGAGGTGATTCCTACAGAATTGGAGGAAGCGTCTTCATTACCTGAGGAGGCTGATTCACCCGAAACGCTGGTTGAACTGACGCCCGTCACCCTGAGCAATCCCTGACCATGGATCCGTATGTGCTGGCGGTCACGGGTGCATCGGCCCAGCCCTTGGCTGAACGCACCCTGCAGCTGCTGTTGCAGGCCGGTCGTTCTGTTCATCTCGTTCTCAGCAAAGGCGCTTACTCCGTCTTTCAGGCGGAACAGGGACTGAGCGTTCCTGTGGACCCCCAACGACAAATGAACTTCTGGCGCGATCGTCTGTCGAGCACCAGTGGTGAGTTGATCTGTCACCGCTGGAATGATCAGAGCGTGAGCATCGCAAGCGGAAGTTTCCGCACACGCGCCATGTTGATCGTGCCCTGCAGCATGGGCACGGTTGGACGGATCAACGCAGGCATTGCATCAGGACTGATCGAGCGCTGTGCCGATGTTCACCTCAAGGAGGGGCGCCCATTGGTGATTGCGCCGAGAGAAACGCCGTTCAACTTGATCCATCTACGCAATCTCACAGCCCTTGCAGAGGCTGGCGCTCGAATTGCGGCTCCAATCCCCGCCTGGTACACCCAGCCAAGGACCCTTGATGACATGGTTGATTTCTTGGTGATTCGCTTACTGGACGGCTTGGAGCGGGACCTTGCACCGCTTCAGCGCTGGTCCGGACCGATCGAATGAAGCTGTTGCAACGGCTGTTCCTTGTGCCATGCCTGGCTCCTTTGCTCGCATTGCTGCTGATCGCGGTGTCAACAACCCGTACGCCGTCTCGGCTGCAAATTCTTCTCTGGACCAGCAATCCTCAGCCAATCGGTCTCTGGATGGCCCTTGCCGGGGTTGGTGGCGCAGGCCTGAGTGGTTTGGCAGCTCTATTGCTGATGCCCGCTGCGCCCAGCCTGAGACGCCAATTCCATCAACCTGTCGAGCCGAATCGACCCATTGATGACTTCGGCATCAACCCTCCAAAGGGAGCGGACCCGATGCCTGAACGGGACATTCGTGATCCAGCTCCCACCGTGGCAGTGTCGTATCGCGTTGTTCAGCGCGGCGCATCGCAGCAGCGAAGAGCCCCTGATGCTTCAGATAGAAAAACCGAACCAGTTGCATCGCAGCCCATGAGCTCCATGGATTGGGGGGATAGTCCAGATCAAGACTGGTGAGCAGCGAATGATGCTGATTACAGTTCCGAAAGATT
>QCTG01000068.1 GCA_003211235.1 Synechococcus sp. AG-673-B04 | reverse complement strand
GCGAAGCCAATCGGGCCAGGACGGCGATTGAAAACCAGAACTGGGAAGGACTTCGCTACTGCGGCAACCGCTTCGAACGTGGCCAGTACTACAGAGAAGCCTGGAAAGCTCTGGCAGCCGGAGTGGAAGGCAAGACTGATCTCGATCGACCCGTGTGGCCCGGCCCGGGGTACTCCTGCAAACACCTTCTGGTGCTGCAACGATCCAGGGACCTCGGGGATGAACTCCGAATCATCCGCTTTGTCGACCACGCGGCAAGAACTGCAGACAAGGTCACAGCAATGGTGGAGCCAAGGCTTATCCCACTGCTATCGCGCAGCTTTCCCAAGGTGGAATTCGTCCACCGAGACAGGGACCTCAACCCAACCACCTACAGCCATATCGCTGCGCAGGAAAGGCTGGCTTACTGGTTCGGCCATGACAGTGCAGCCATCGAGAGGTCCTTCCTGCCGCTTCAGGCCCCGCTTCTGAGAACAGTGAAACGCGGTATCGGCATTGCTTGGTTCTCTAGAGCAATGGGCAAGACCCTTCCCTCGCTTCAAGACTGGGGAACGGCCCTTCAGGACTGGTCCGTCCGGCTGCAGTCGCTGCAGTACCGCGAGCAGAATGCAGGATTTCGCAGGTTGTGTGAACTGACAGGACGACCGATCAGGACTGCACGCAAGATTGACCAGATCGCCGATCTTGATGCATTCGCTGCTCAGATCTGTGGCCTGCGTGGTGTGCTGACCATCAGCAACACGACAGCCCATATGGCAGGAGCACTTGGCATCCCCTGCGTCGTGGTCCTGGACAACGGGATTGTCACCACCTGGCCCTACACCAGCGTCAAAACACCCTTCTATCCAAAAACACGTCTGATTCGACGACGCGACGATAGTTGGCTGACAGCGCTGCAAAAGGGACGGGAGATGTTGATGTCGATGATCAACAAACAGAACATCGCCGTTTCGTGAACGAGCCCAGACCCTTAGACAACCCGCTCGAGGGTGATGAACATGATCTGGCGGATGCCGCCGAAACCACTTTCGCTCCAGACGGTTTTTGGCAGCAACTTGAGCACTGGAGATGGCAGCAGCAACGAAAGGCCCGCACACAGCAAGCTCGAAACAACGCACTGACGGATGTCTTGCGGCTGCTCGACTTCAACGGCATCGATGGGGATTACATCGAGTTCGGATGCTTCAGGGCCGAAACCCTTCCACTGGTCCATCGCATCAATCGCAAACTGCCGATGCAGCGACACCTCTGGGCTGTCGACAGTTTTCAGGGGATTCCAGAGCCCAAAAGCTTTCGTGATCTCCATCCCCGCTGGCAGGAGGGACGCAAACACACTACGAAAGAGGAGTTCTTGCGACGCTGTCGCAGGGCAGGCGTCCCGGGACAGGCTTACACCACGATCTGCTGCCCATTCAGCAATCTCGGTATACTCGCCCCTGACCAGCTTCCGACAAACATCGCCTTGGCGTATGTGAACTGCTACCTGGACAGCCAGGTGGAGCAGGCTCTGGAGGTGATGCGACCAAGACTGAAGCAGGGGATGGTGATCATCTTTGACAACTACTTCGCCTGCTCCCGTTTTCATCAATCCGGCGATCAGGCCGCATTCGAACGGTTCCGAAACCAGGACCATGGCTTCAGGTTCTGTCGATACCGCGACTTCGGCTTCGCCGGGGCAGCGTTTCTGGCGGAAGAGCCATTTGCCTGACTCCAGATGCTTAAGCGCCACTGTCCAACAAGTGCTGTCCAACAACAGCTGACCAACAACAGCTGACAAACAAGAGCTGTCCACCAGGAGTCGATGACACGAGCAGCCGATGAAGCGATACAAGCTGCCACGTGAGTTCCAAAACATCCGGCAACAGGCGCTGCTAAGGGTGTCCGCTACGTAGCCTCCTCACAACGCAGACCATCCATGGGCAGCAGCTTCGGCAACCTCTTCAGGATCAGCACATTCGGCGAATCCCATGGTGGCGGTGTGGGCGTGATTGTGGAGGGATGCCCTCCCAGGCTGGATCTAGACCTGGAGGAGATTCAGCGGGAACTGGATCGCCGCAGGCCAGGCCAAAGCCACATCACCACACCGCGCCAGGAAGCAGATCGCGTTGAGGTGCTGAGCGGACTGCTTGATGGCACTACAACGCTGGGCACTCCGATCGCCATGTTGGTGCGCAACAAGGATCAGCGCCCTGGCGATTACAAAGACATGGCTGTGGCTTTCCGCCCATCCCATGCAGATGCGACCTATCAGGTCAAATACGGCATTCAGGCCCGCAGCGGCGGCGGCAGGGCATCAGCCCGGGAGACCATCGGCAGGGTGGCCGCTGGAGCGATCGCCAAACAGCTTCTGCGCAAGGTGGCAGGAACCGAAGTCTTGGCCTGGGTTAAGCGCATCCACACCATCGAAGCCAGCATCGACCCGCAGGGGGTGAACCTGGCAGATGTTGAGAGCAACATCGTGCGTTGCCCGGATCAGCAGATCGCCGGCCGGATGGTGGAGCGGATCGAGGCGATCGGCCGGGAGGGAGATTCCTGCGGTGGCGTCATCGAGTGCGTGGTGCGTCAACCGAGGAATGGCCTGGGCATGCCGGTGTTCGACAAGCTTGAAGCCGACTTAGCCAAAGCGGTGATGTCTCTGCCGGCAACCAAGGGATTCGAGATCGGCTCGGGCTTCGATGGAACACGTCTCAAGGGCAGCGAGCACAATGATTCGTTCATTCCGGCGGAAGACGGCCGTCTACGCACCGTCACCAACAATTCCGGTGAATCGATTGTGATCCGTGTGGCGTTCAAGCCAACGGCCACCATCCGAAAAGAACAACAAACCGTCGATTCAGACGGCAATGCCACCACCCTTGCGGCCAAAGGACGTCACGACCCCTGCGTGTTGCCAAGGGCCGTGCCAATGGTGGAAGCCATGGTTGCACTGGTACTTGCAGATCACCTGCTGCGTCAGCAGGGGCAGTGCAGCCTGTGGTGAAGCGGCTTATCCAGCCGTCACGGGAGCTTTGCCGTTACTGCTGACGGCAACGGCCTCAGCCTTGGAGGCAGACGTGCGTGTCCGCGTTCGGCGGGACGCCGAATTTTTCGTCGCAACCGCTTTTTTCTTAACCGTGCGCCGAGCCCTGCTGACCGTGGTCCTGCTCCGGTGGCTCAGCACCAGGGCCCATTCCTCATCGGAGAGAGTCGCTGGCTTGCTGCCATGGGCATAAGCCAGTTTGGCCGCCTTCTCGATGTCCTTGATCAGGTTGGTCCATGACGTGGCGAAGCGCTTGTCGGACTGGGATTTCGCACCGCTTTCGACAAGCGTTTCGACCACTCCGGAGGCAGAAACCTTCTTACGACGTCGATTGAAGATCTCTTTCTGAAGTTGAGCGATCAGGGCATCCGCCTTATCGCTCAACTTGATGGTGAGCTGCGACATGACGCAGGGCAACGGCTATCTCATCTGTAGCACTTTGGACACACGTCTACCACCCAGCGCAGCAATGTTGGATCGATGCCTTCCGATCCGAGCACACGCCGACCCAGGGCCACAGCGGCATGGCCCGCTGCCAGCCAGGGCTCCAGATCATCAACACCCAGGCCGCCAGCGGCAATCACTTTCGGCAAAGGGCCCAGAGGACCTTGCAGGCTTTGGGTGTAGCCAACACCGAGTTGAGCTGCGGGGAAAAGTTTGACCAAGCCGCACCCCTGACGCATGGCCAGGGACATCTCCGTGGGGCTGAAAACACCTGGCACCAGAAGAATTCCCAGGCTCCGCGCACGATTCAGCAGCTCTGGGTCGAGGCATGGAGACATGCCGAACGACAAGCCGCACGCATACACATCATCGACGGCCTTGGAGCG
>QCTG01000067.1 GCA_003211235.1 Synechococcus sp. AG-673-B04 | reverse complement strand
TCATAGTCCACTTCTCGGATATTGATATCACCGCTGATTGGATCATGAACGACATAGATTGCCTTGGTATTGCCATGCCTTGGTTCACCCACCGATCCAGCATTAACAATGCGTCTCATCGGAAGAGTCATCGTTTCTTCTCTGAGGGTCTTCGTGCCACGAGCTTGCACCTTCACCTGGATCGAGCCTCCACTCAGTTCTCTGATGTAGGGCTGATGCGTATGTCCACAGAAAAGAGTTTCCACACCTGCTGTTTCAACACGTTCGAGGGCTGCAAATGCATTCATATCAGGCAGCAGATATTCATGCTGACTATTGGGGCTGCCATGCACAAACAGAAGTTGATCTTTACGCAGGGTCATCGGAAGCCCAGCCAAGAAAGCTTTGTTCTCTTCGGTTAATTGATCTGCAGTCCAATGATGAGCACGGTGGCCACGCTTTTCTGCCAATTGTGAGGGGTAACTGCATTCACAGGCATTCAGGCCATCGATGATGTCTTCATCCCAGCATCCCTGGCACGTTGGAATGGCACGTTCTCGCACAAGTTGAACAACTTCATTGGGCTGAGGGCCATAGCCCACTAAATCACCAAGGCAAGTGATGGTGCTGATGCCCTGCTGGTCAATATCCTCTAAGACTGCTTCCAACGCTGCCAAATTGGCATGGAGGCAAGAGATCACTGCATGGGTCGTGGTCATTGGGTGGGTTGCAAATTGTTGTTTGTTTCACGGAGTGGTGCCTGATGCAGTTCAAGCACTTCATCGCTGAATAAGCATTCTTCAATCGTGCTTCGAATACCTGTTGGGTTGAGCGCTTTTCCCTGAACGACAAGACGCGACAACCGTTTCGGTCGGCCATGGGGTGGTTCGATGCGGTCCAAAGGAAGAAACTGCGATCCTTGCTGGCTGACAATCCAGTTGTAGAAAAAGCAACGCCCATCTGGGAGATTCACCAGGGCTTTGGCTCGGTACACATCTCCATAGGCTCCATTCACCAGTTCGAACCAGAAGCTGCTGAGGCTATTAGGATCCCAGATACTATCCTGAAGATCAATATCTAAGGCTTCCAATGTGGTGAAGTTGAGAGTGTCTTGATTGGGTAAATATGAATCCACTCCGAAATTCACGATCCGACCCGGCTTGAGGTGAAGATTCACCAATTGCTTCGAAATCTTTGGATGAATGTCTTCAGGACAGGTGCTGATAGCAGCTTGAAAATGCTGCACTTCAACAACCATCAACAACTCTTGATCCCGCAACAGCCTGTCGTCCATCAACAGATCGGAAGGCTGGCCTGCCGGAATCTGTAATTCAGGGATCTGATCGTTGAGCCAAGCACCATCGATGCCACCGTCGAGCCCCTGTTCAAGGTTGTCGAAGGAGGGGCCTTGAAGACGCCAATAGGCACAAGGGCCTGGATGCCGCACCAACTGATCGCGAATCCAGGAGGTTTTCCCACAACCGGGAGGACCCAGGACTAACCACACCTGAGACATAGCCAGCGGCATCGAAACAGCTCACAGCCCCGAGCTGGGAATGATTCTCATTCCCAGCGTGGCACGTCAAATGATGCCGGGCACTGCGTCAAAATACTTGTTCACGCTTGAGAAGCGACCCAAGCCTGAGCGAATCAAGAAGGGCTGTCGCTTTCAACTCATACGAACCCCAAACTGACGTCATGAAATAGTCCAACAACTACTCAAACGAAGAATCTGTATACACAATGAGGTTCTTGCTGAGACACGCCTGGTGAGACGAACCCTGAGAAGCTTTTGGAAGGCACTGATCAGCACGATATTGAGCGTCATGCTCTTCTCAGGACTGATCTCATCAGCATGGTCACTGGCAGCATCTGCCAATGCCGGCGGAGCAAAACAAATCGTGCCGTCAGCCGAGCCGCACCGAAATGTTTATATCCCGATTGCAGAACAACCTTTTTACAACGAATTAGAGCGAAGTTACAACATCTGGACTGACAATCCGATCGGCGAAGTCATTGGGAATACAGCACAGGAAACCCTTTTAAACTTTTATGCGGTCATGGCGATTGTCGGCAACAGAGCCGATGAAATCAGTCAGTCATACAAAGACAGTCCTGGTCTTTTCTGGAACGAGGAAACCAAGCATGAAATCGAGAACATTGAGCACTTGTTCGAAGTGGCCGTCAAGGCACTGGATGCATCGCAATTCCCCGAAAGCGTGCGTGAACATCTAGCAGACGAGTCGGCCATCGAAATCAAGCATTTGCTTGATTATGTTTTCTACACTTCCATTGAGCCCATCAAGCTCTTTGAAGGCGAGGCAAAGCAGGATATCGCAAGCAAATCACTCGACAAAGCCTTCATTTGGCGATTACCCGGTACGCCAATCTCATTAACGAATCGGCTGGGAACAAACGATACAGGCTTCGGATATTTGTTCTCCGCCGAAACCACTAAAAATGCGTCACAAATGTACAAGGAAATATATCCCAGACTTGCAGAGATGACAGATAGCAAATACAAAACGCCGACCTTTTATAAAGACTTCATCCACACACCGGGGCATCTCGTTCCGCCCAAATGGTACGTCTCTATTCCGACATGGGGCCATGACTTTTTAGAGCAAGAAGTCCTCGGAGGCGAGACGATTTTTCAAACAATATTTGGACTAATCGCTCTAATTACCTATGGCTTTGCACTCTCAATTGTTGGCACTTATAGTCTTAAAAAGTTCGCCGCATTAGCCGCTAAAGAGCGACCTATCGATCACAGCAGCGAGAACGGACTGCTTAACAGCTCTACGAACCTTGCCTCCACTTACTGGAAGATCAGTCTCTCCATCGCTCCGATCGTCGTATTAACAAAATTCGTAGAAATCTTTATTGATGATTACCTTAATTTCACAGGTGCGCCATTAATTATTATCACCTTCCTGTTCGAGATTATCTATTTCAGCCTTCTTGTTTTTCTTACATACATCACCCTTGAAGCCATAGGACGAAGCCTTAGGCATCGAATGCATCGCTTGGACAACAAAAGCTCAAGTCAGATCTTGGCCAGACGACGTCAAATCAGCTTGATCATGCCGGTGTGCAGAACTCTGGCCGTCGCTTCAGGTGTTGGTCTGATTTACCGGCTGCTCCTGATGCTCGGATTATCACCGTCAGCAGTGCTGGCTTTGTCCGCGGTTCCAGGTCTCGCCATCGGCCTGGGCGCGTCCAAACTGCTTGGCAACTTGTTTGCCGGACTCTCCATCCAGGCCGATCAACACCTCCGAATCGGAGAGCTCTGCCGCGTGGGCGATGCCACAGGGTTTGTGAGAAAAATCGGTCTTCGCTCAATTGAGATTCAAACGCAGGACAGCGTCATCACTATCCCCAATGCCGCCGCAGATGAAAACACGATTCAAAACTACAGCAAACAGTTGGGCAATCAAGAGTGCCAAGGACTCAGCTTAAATATTGACATCACAGACAAATTAACTACATTACAGATAAGTGAATTAATTCAGCTTACCAGAAGCTACTTAACTAGCCAGCAAGCCTTTGTCAGCAGTTTTGTTAGCATCAACCGCAAGGAAGCGTACCTCGTACTGGATATTTACTGCTTACTAAAGACAAAAGATTTAGACACCTGGCCCGAATACATTGAACTGAGAGAAGCAGTCTTAAAAAGGACCCTCCAATACATTGACCAAGTACGCTTAAGCCGCCAAATCCTCAGACTTGGGCTAAGAACTCCGGCAGATCTTATTGAGAAATTTCCAAGCATTCTAGAGGAGATCGTACAAGAGGATCCAATGCTGAAATTCAATGCGGCTCACCTACGTATTTCCGATGATTGTTACAATTTCATCCTTTGCTACAAGGCGCAGCACGACACGCATCGCGGCTTTATGCATGCCCTAAATCACTTGAATGAGCGCATCATCAGAAAGTACGAAGAACTATCACTTCAAATTCCTTATCCAACAACAAAGTTCATTTCAACTGTCAACGAGAGTTAACAGCAAATTGCAAC
>QCTG01000066.1 GCA_003211235.1 Synechococcus sp. AG-673-B04 | reverse complement strand
TTCTCGAGCTTGATGGTGTCATCGACCTCAGCCTGAAGACGATCCAGGTCGTAGTAGCGGTTGGGCTGAACCCAAACCTGGGTGCCGGAGGCTTCAACGATGGCGTAAGCCTCGTTTGATTCGGGTGCTGTTTTGGTGTCGGCCATGCAGATGAGACGCGGTCAGGCTCGGCGGAACCGATTTGGCCTGAGGCCGCAATCGAAAGACAAACTAAGATCTTCGACCCTCAAGCCCCCCACCGTCAACATTCAGGAACGTTTTATTCCTGACCCTGCGGATGGCCAGGCCCGGCCTCACCATTGCTTTGCTGCTGCGAACCCCTGGATTGGCGCAGTCCTGCCGGCAATGGCTGCCCGAAAATCGCTACGAACCGATCGATCTTCTGACGGATGACGATCGGGATCTTGTGGAGATCCTGCATCAACGGCAGGAGGCCATTGATGCGGTGGTGATCGAGCAGGACCTGCTTGACAGCGACAGCCGGGAGCAGCTTGTGGCGGGAGGCCTTCTGTTCCCAGCGGTCCTGGTGGGAGAGGTCAAGGGGCGTGTTGATTACCACCCCGAGGAACTGCATCTTGCGGCGGACCAGCTGGCTCAACTCGGATACAACATCGATGCCGCCATCTCCCGCTTTCTGCGTCAAGGTCGCGCCGATGGCCGTTCCGAGGAACAGAGGGCCGGCGCTGTGGATCGCCTGTCGCAGCGGTTGCAGGAGCGGCTGGGATACCTAGGGGTTTTTTACAAGCGAGATCCATCTCGATTCCTTGGACGGTTGTCGGCCAAGGAACGCAATGAGTTGCTCGAGGCGTTGCAGCGCACCTACCGCGACTTACTGGCGAGCTACTTCAGTGATCCGGCGGCATCAAACCAGGCTCTGGAGAGCTTTGTGAACACGGCTTTTTTCAGTGATCTGCCGATCACGCGAACAGTGGAGATCCACGTGAACCTGATTGATGAGTTCTGGACGCAGCTGCGACTGGAGGGTCACAAAAGTGATTTTCTCCAGGATTACCGCCTTGCGCTTCTCGATGTGATGGCGCATTTGTGTGAGATGTACAGGCGTTCCGTCCCGCCGGAGATTCCTCTGGCGGGTTCGCTCACCGGTCGCAACCTGGCTGAGTCAGATCCATCGGATGCCACGGAGGTGTCGTCATGAGTCCTCGCAAGACTTACATCCTCAAGCTCTACGTCGCTGGCAACACGCCCAATTCAATGCGGGCTCTCAAGACCCTGCGCAACATTCTCGAAACCGAGTTCCGCGGGGTTTATGCCCTGAAGGTGATCGATGTGCTCAAGAATCCTCAGTTGGCGGAAGAGGACAAGATCCTCGCCACTCCAACGCTCTCCAAAATTCTGCCGCCACCGGTCCGCCGGATCATCGGCGACCTCTCCGATCGGGAGCGGGTGTTGATCGGCCTGGATCTGCTTTACGACGAGTTGGCAGACAACACGTTTGGCTCCGGTTATCTCGATGCCGTTGATGGGGATGACGAAACCCCCCCCGAGGAATCCACCGATTCTTAAGCGAGGTGGTGATCACTTCGCCTCAGCTCAAGGTTCTATCTACGTTCCACTCATAAGTGTTGCGCCATGCAGTTTCCTCCCACCAGCGGCCCGACTCAGATGCAGGTTCAAAAGCTCCCGACCGGAATCGAGGGCTTCGATGATGTCTGTCAGGGTGGACTCCCCGTTGGTCGCAGCACCCTGGTCAGCGGCACATCCGGCACCGGTAAGACGGTGTTCTCGCTGCATTTTTTACACAACGGCATCAAGGATTTCGACGAGCCAGGAATCTTCGTCACCTTCGAGGAGTCGCCGCTCGACATCCTGCGCAATGCCGCCAGTTTCGGCTGGAACCTTCAGGAGATGGTGGAACAGGACAAGCTGTTCATCCTGGATGCTTCCCCTGATCCCGATGGCCAGGATGTCGCGGGAAACTTCGATCTCTCCGGCCTGATCGAACGCATCAATTACGCCATCCGAAAGTACAAGGCCAAGAGGGTGGCGATCGATTCGATCACCGCCGTGTTCCAGCAGTACGACGCAGTTTTCGTGGTGCGGCGTGAGATCTTCCGCCTGATCGCCCGGCTCAAGGAGATCGGTGTCACCACGTTGATGACGACCGAGCGCATCGATGAGTACGGGCCGATTGCGCGCTACGGCGTTGAGGAATTCGTCTCCGACAACGTCGTGATCCTGCGCAACGTTTTGGAGGGAGAACGGCGTCGGCGCACGGTGGAGATCCTCAAGCTGCGTGGCACCACTCACATGAAAGGAGAATTCCCTTTCACCATGGGTGCGCACGGCATCAGCATTTTTCCGTTGGGTGCCATGCGGCTCACTCAGCGATCGTCGAATGTGCGGGTCAGCTCCGGTGTGCCACGCCTGGACGACATGTGCGGTGGAGGCTTCTTCAAGGATTCGATCATTCTGGCCACCGGTGCCACGGGAACCGGCAAAACCATGCTGGTGTCCAAATTCATCGAAGACGCCTGTCGCAACAAGGAGAGAGCCATCCTGTTTGCCTATGAGGAATCCCGTGCCCAGCTGCTGCGCAATGGCACCAGCTGGGGGATTGATTTTGAGCAGATGGAACAGGATGGAATGCTCAAGATCATCTGTGCCTATCCCGAGTCGACAGGACTTGAGGATCACCTGCAGATCATCAAGACGGAAATCAGCCAGTTCAAGCCGTCGCGCATGGCGATCGATTCGCTGTCGGCTCTGGCCCGAGGCGTGAGTCACAACGCCTTCCGCCAGTTTGTGATCGGCGTAACCGGGTACGCCAAGCAGGAGGAAATCGCAGGTTTCTTCACGAACACCTCAGAGGAGTTCATGGGCAGCCACTCGATCACCGATTCCCACATCTCCACGATCACCGACACGATCCTGCTGCTGCAGTACGTGGAGATTCGCGGTGAGATGGCTCGGGCTCTGAATGTGTTCAAGATGCGTGGCTCCTGGCATGACAAGGGCATCCGCGAATTCGTGATCACCGGTAACGGGCCGCAGATCAAGGATTCTTTCTCCAACTTCGAGCGGATTATTTCGGGTGTTCCGCATCGGGTTACCAACGATGAACGCAGCGAGTTGTCCCGGATTGCGCGAGGGGTGTCTGGCGAAGAATGAGTTGGGGATTGCTTCAGGCCAGTTGTTCAGTACGGGACCGTCGCTCCGCCTGCAACTGGAGTTCATCCTGATCCGCTTCTCCTAAGGGAAGGTCGAACCAGAAGGTGGTGCCCACATCCGGCTCGCTGGCCATGGCCACCTGCGCGCCGTGCTTGTCCAATATTCCGCGAACGATCGATAGCCCAAGGCCTGTTCCGATCTCGGTGTGGACGGCATTTTCGACACGGAAGAAGCGGTCGAAGATGCGTTCCTGGTCCGCTGCACTGATGCCGTAGCCCGTGTCAGCGACCTCGACACGGAGTCTTGGCAGCGGTGAGGTGAGCTGGCAGGTGGGACCTTCAGGATCATCATTCGGCTCAGTGACGACCATCTGACAGCTGTCGGGCCATGCATAAGCCCTCAGGGCCAATACGCCTCCCGGTCGACTGAACTTCAGAGCATTGCCCACCAGATTGTCGAGCACCTGAAGCAGCAGATCCCAGTTGGCAAGAACCTCCGGCAGATCCTCCGGGGCATCCAGCTGCAGGCTCACGTTCTTCTCGTCGGCATTGAGTCGGTAGGTGCGCAGGGTCTGCTCCATGGCCGGTCGCATGCTCATTGCCTCGAACTGCACGGCACGTCCCGATTCCAGCCGTGAGAGATCGAGCACATCGTTCACCAGACGGGTGAGGCGATCGGTCTCGGCATTGGCGACACCGAGAAACTCCTGCTTCTCCTCATCGCTCAGTAGATCCCCCATGTCGTGGAGAGTCTCCACGTAGCTCTTGATGTTGAACAGCGGTGTGCGCAATTCATGGGAGACATTGCTGATGAAACGGCTCTGGGCCGCATTGAGCTCCACCTCGCGGGTGAGATCCTGGACGGTCACGGCGATTCCCTTGAGGGTTTCGCCGCTGGCATCCCGCACGGCCTGCAGCACGATGCGGAGCGTACGGGCGGGCTCACCAACACTGCAGCGCAGATCTTCACTGTCGGCGCCCCGGCTCAGCAGCAGGTCGAGGGGGACATGCAGTT
>QCTG01000065.1 GCA_003211235.1 Synechococcus sp. AG-673-B04 | reverse complement strand
ACTGTCCTCATAAGCATCGAGTTCTCGATCCCAGCCCTCCAGCAGCCCGAAGCGCACCTGGCGCGGATCGAGATCAAGGGCGAACACCTCGTCATCGGGGATGTAGTGGAACGGTTCGCCATCCCGACGGATGGCGTTTTCCAGCCGAGGGTCCGCCGTCTGCGGGGTTGGCGGCGGTGCGGGGGCAATCGCAATCAACCCTCCCACCACAACAAAGGGAGACAGCAGCAGCGCCCAGCGTTTCCGCATCAGACGCGTGATCCAAGGGCGTGGGCGCCGGGTGGGGGCAGATGGCCGCCGTGTCATGCCGCGCGACGCTCCTGTTTTTGATCGCGGGGGTCGAACCAAGGAACGATGGCGCCGTCAGCCACAAGCCATTGCGCATAACCGTCGCCGCAGTCATGGCCTCCCGTCAACTGCCCAAAGGCCGGCACGACCAGACGATCGGCAGCTGGATCAAAAGCAAAACAAGGCAACCGCAATCGATCCGCCCGGCTGCGCAGTCGCGTCATCGGATGCAGATGACCACAGATGTTGAGAAGGCCTGATAGCGGGGCGCGTTCCGGGATGTGACTCAACCAGAGGGAACCCAGCTGCCGCGACGGGTGCTGTGGAAGCCCTTCGATCCAGCTGTGCCGGTCGTGGTTGCCACCGATCAGCACCACCTCGCAATCGCAGAGCTCATGGAGATGAAGCAAGGTCTGACGCAATGCCGGGGTCAGGCCCTCGCGGGCATGGATCAGATCACCCAGCAACAACAACTGGTCCGGAGCCCAGGCGTGGCAAAGGTCCAGCAGCGGGTTCAACGTGCCGCGATCACCATCACTCGGCAGGGGGATGCCATGGGCCTGGAAGGCTTCGGCCTTGCCGAGGTGCAGATCAGCCAGCATGAGTTGGCGACCGGCCTCTCTCCACACCGCGCGCTGGGGGAGAAAGCGCAGAGTTTCCCCACGCCAGCACCAGTCGACCCCATCCATCAAGGCAGCAATTCCGGATTGTGTCGTCCTGACTGCATCGCAACAGAGCGTCCAGAGATCACGCTGGCGTCATCCATCAGGGGGCATTGTGCCGCGTTTTCAGCAAGCAAACCAGCTGCCGCAGGAAACACTGAGATGGCTGGAACAACGACTCAGCACCCTCGAGCAACAGCAGCGTTTCGAGTGCGCTTATGCCCTCCGCATGGAAGTGGCGGACTGGCTGCTCAAAGATTTGAATGCCAATCTGGCGGTACCGCACCGCCGATAGGACCCCATGACCCTTGCCCTGCTGATCGCCCTGGCAGGATCGCTCGTGGCAATGAGCGTGATCGTCAAACGTCTGGAGCAGCGTTGATCCGTCACTGCCACTGGTTGATCAACCGACGTTCCCTGATCGTCATCGGGCTGATTGCCCTGGTTGCTTGCCTGGGAGAGCCAGCGGTGGCTCGCACTCTGCGGGTTGGTGTCAGTGGATCAGCGCCGTTTGTCATTCAAGATCCCGTTGGAGATGGCTTAAGCGGAATCAGCATCAACGTATGGAGACGGGTCGCCGAAGCCAACGAGCTGCCCTACGACTTGATCAGGCAAAGCAATATTGACGCCGGAATTGCTGCGGTGGAGGCCAAAAACTCGATGTACTGATCGGCCCGGTGAGCGTCACGGCCAGCCGACTGGCCCGGCCCGAAGTGGATTTCACACAGCCGTACTACATCGACAGAGCTGGTGTGCTGCTGACGCTTCAACGGGCCAATCTGAGCAGTCGGTTGCAGGTGTTGTTCGGCTGGGCCGTGGTGTCCTCCATCGTTGTTCTGGGCAGCGTTTTGCTGGTGGTTGGCACGTTCATCTGGCTGGTTGAACATCGCCACAACCCAGAGCAATTTCCTCCCCAGCCCCTGCCAGGCATCGCCAACGGCATGTGGTTTGCCCTGGTAACTCTCACCACCGTGCGCTACGGCGACAAGGCATCCATCACCCGGATCGGTCGTGGCATCACAGCGGCCTGGATGGTGATGTCTCTGGTGGCGGTCTCAACGCTCACCGCAGGCCTGGCCTCCGCTTTCACCGTTCTGCTTTCGGGTTCCACCCAAGAGCAAATCAAAGATCCCAGAGCGCTGGACCATCTACGGGTGGCGGCGGTGGAAGGGACCAGCGGCATGGAGCTGGCCGAGCGGCGAAAACTGCGCATCGTGGCCACAGATTCTCTGGACAAAGGAGTTGAAGCGGTTCTGAACAACAGGGCCGATGCCTTGATCTTTGATCGCCCAGCGCTTCGGTATCACCTCAAGCTGAATCCAGACCTGGCGGTGCACGTGGCGCCTTTCACCCTGGCGGAGGAGACCTATTGGTTCGTCATGCGCTGGGACGATCCTTTGCGCACTCCACTCGATGTCTCAATCCTGAAATTGCAGCGCCAGGGTCAGGTGGAAGCCATGGTGAATGCCCTGCTCGACTAACTAAGCGATCGATGCCGGCGCAGAGACTCCTCCAGGAGGTAAGCGGCAAGGTTGCCGCAACTGCGGCCCTCGTCCAGAGCATGACGCTTCAGTTCATCCATCACACCGCGAGGCAGGGTGACGTTGATCCGGTCGGAACTGGCTGCATCCGCCACATCGGCGCTGCTGGGGGCGGGGCCATGGCCATCGATCCGCTGCTGCAGCTCCTGAACAAGGTCCTGAAGAAGAGGCACGATTTCGTGTTTAAAAATCACCCATATTTACACAATATCGTCCTATGCGCCTGTTATTGGTTGCCGTTCACCGACACGCGTAATGTGTCGAGGATTTTCTAGGACCTGATGCGTTCACTGCCGTTGAAGCTTGACCCCGGCAGCGATCTGCGTCTGAACCTCGAGGAGATCGGCCGTGATCAGGGCATCAACGGCTTCGTGCTGGGGGTGGTGGGCAACCTCACGAGAGCCGCCTTCCAATGCCCGGGCAAAGCGGAACCCACCGTGCTGAAGGGGGATCTGGAAGTGATCACCCTCAATGGCACCATCACACCGGAAGGCGTGCACCTTCACCTGAGCCTCTCCGATGGAGCCTGCCAAGTATGGGGAGGACACCTTGAACCAGGCACGCTGGTTCAGAAGGGCGTCGATCTGCTGATCGGCGTGTTGGATCAGACCGCACCCAGCCCCCGCTCGCGAATCGAGCTGGCCGTTTTGCCAGGGTGTCCCTGGTGCGAGAGGGCCCTGCGGCTGCTTCGCACCCTGGACCTGCCCCACACCGTGATCACAGTCAACGACGACACCACCTTTGAGCAGTGCCGCGCCCGCAGCGGCATGCGCACCTTCCCGCAGGTTTTCGTCGACGGGAATGTCATCGGCGGCTACGACGAACTCAGCGGCCTGCATGCATCCGGTGAACTCGCCCAACTCCGCTGATCAGCCTGCCTTCTGGTCGCTGAAGCCCTGGTGGTGCCAACCCTGGTCCATTCTGAGCACCGGTGTCGTGATCTCGGTGGCGTCGTGGCTGGTGTTGCACCGGCTCTGGGTCACCATCCCCGTGACAGCTGTTGTTGTCGGCTGGTGGTTGCTGTTCCTCGTGCTGGTGCCAGCCGCCTATCGCTCTGAGCTGTCACAACAAGGCTGACCGCCGCCTTGCCTTCAGCGATCAGAGGGAGCGGGATTGATCGCGAAAGCTCTGCTTCTCCTGCATCAGCTCATCCTCCAGTTGTTGAATCAAACGGCTCACCAGAGCCTGAAATTCAGGCTGGCAACCCCGAAAAGCAGCTTTATGCCGAATCGGCTCATTGCGCATCCGCAGGTCGGTCAACATCAATTGCAGGGAATCAATCCTGGCGTTGGTGTTCAAGATGCTCACGTGACCGAGCCGAGGTTATGACGGCTCAGTGCTGCTCCTTCTAGAGGCCCAGGTCCTTCAACAACGAACGCTGCACCTGACGGCCGACGATTCCATGGGCTGCGAGGGCACCACTGGCAGCCACCGGTGGGATACCGATACCAGGGAAGGTGCTGGCCCCACAAAGCCAGAGGTCATGGATCGGCGTTGTTACGCCTGGGAACAATCCACCCGCTGCCGAAAGAGCGGGCCCGTAGCTGCCCTGGTGAACGTTGAGATAGTGGCGATGGGTCAGCGGCGTCCCCTCCATCACCAGCTCACAGCGATCGCGGATGTCGGGAATTTTCCGCTCCAGAACCGACCAGAACACTCCACAGCGTTCCTGTTTCAACGCGTTGTAGGCCTCGGATCCACGCTCAACATCGCGCCAGAGATCCCAGGGTTCACTGGCTGGCGTGTAACCGTGCAGCACATGGCGGCCCGGCGGAGCCATGTTCGGATCCAGAAC
>QCTG01000064.1 GCA_003211235.1 Synechococcus sp. AG-673-B04 | reverse complement strand
TACTCACGATCGAGGCCTGGCCCTCCCGATTGATGCCGAGAAAATGATGGGGCCTGGCAGACGCCTGCATGGCATTGATGGCGATGCTGGCGCTGCCATCCGTGCCGTTTTTGTAGCCGACCGGCATCGACAAGCCCGACGCCATCTCACGGTGCGTCTGGCTTTCCGTGGTCCTGGCGCCGATGGCGGCCCAACTGATCAGATCAGCGATGTACTGGGGCACCACGGGATCCAATAGTTCCGTAGCCGTCGGCATGCCCTCGCGTGCAAGATCCAAAAGCAATCCGCGGGCACGCCGCAAACCGGTGTTGATGTCGTAGGAGCCATCCAGATGGGGATCGTTGATCATCCCTTTCCAACCCACAGTTGTGCGCGGCTTCTCGAAATACACCCGCATCACCACCTCCAGCTGATCCTTCAGCCGCTCCCGGATCGGAGCCAGGCGCTGGGCATACTCGCGCGCAGCCATCTCGTCGTGGACGGAGCAGGGGCCCACCACCACCAGCAGACGCAGATCGTCACCCCGCAAAATCGACTGAATCCGCCGACGCGCTGAAGCCACGGTCTCGGTTGAGACGGCGTCGATCGGCAGGTCGCGATGCAGCAGCGCAGGTGCTACGAGTGGACGCGTTTCCACCACATGCAGATCTGAGGTGGTGGCCATGACCAAAGCGCTGAATCAATCCAAGGCTACGCACTTTGCCCATAAGCAACAGAGGCGGTCCGGAAGAATGGTGTGAAGCCCCGCACCTACATCCCATGCTGAGCGCTTACCGCAAGTTGGCCGCAGAACGGGAAGCCCAGGGCGTTCCTGCTCTGGCTCTGACTGCTGAGCAGACGCAGGGGCTCACCGAACTGCTGCAAAACCCTCCATCCGGTGAGGACGAAGCCCTGCTCCATCTGCTGAGTGAGCGCATCCCACCCGGCGTGGACGAAGCCGCCTACGTCAAAGCCACCTGGCTCAGCGCAGTTGCCCAAGGCCATGTCAGCAGCCCCCTGGTGTCACCACTGGACGCCACCCGACTTCTGGGAACCATGGTGGGCGGTTACAACGTGGCCGCTCTGATCGAGCTGTTGAAACACAGCAACACCGAACTGGCGGCCTGTGCTGCCGCCGGCCTCAGCCGCATCCTGCTCGTCTACGACGCCTTCAATGAAGTGATGGAGCTGGCGGACAGCAACCGCTTCGCCAAGCAGGTGGTGGACAGCTGGGCCGCCGCCGAATGGTTCACATCCAAACCAAAACTGGCCGAGAGCATCACCGTGACGGTGTTCAAGGTTGAAGGCGAAACCAACACCGACGACCTCTCCCCCGCCACCCACGCCACAACGCGGCCGGATATTCCCTTGCATGCCCTGGCCATGCTGGAAACCCGCGATCCAGAGGGCCTTCAAACAATCGAGACCCTGAAGGAGAACGGACATCCCGTGGCCTACGTGGGTGATGTTGTGGGAACGGGCAGTTCCCGTAAAAGCGCGATCAATTCCGTGCTCTGGCACACGGGTGATGACATTCCCTTCGTTCCCAACAAACGGGCCGGCGGTGTGATCCTTGGCGGCAAGATCGCTCCGATCTTTTTCAACACCGCGGAGGACTCCGGCGCGCTGCCGATCGAATGCGATGTCACGATCCTGAATACCGGCGATGTCATCACCATCCGTCCCTATGACGGAACGATCGAACGGGATGGCACGGTGGTGAGCCGCTTTGAGCTCAATCCCAGCACCATCCGCGATGAGGTGCGTGCCGGTGGACGCATCCCACTCATGATCGGTCGGGCTCTGACCGACAAGGTGCGGGCAAAACTCGGGCTGCCGCCGTCGGATCTGTTCATCCGACCCTCCGCACCGGAAGACACCGGCAAGGGGTTCACCCTGGCCCAGAAGATGGTCGGCAAAGCCTGCGGCCTGGCCGGGGTTCATCCGGGCACAAGCTGCGAACCGCTTATGACCACCGTCGGGTCCCAGGACACCACCGGACCGATGACCCGGGATGAGATGAAAGAACTGGCCTGCCTGGGATTCTCATCCGACCTCGTGATGCAGAGCTTCTGCCACACAGCGGCTTACCCCAAGCCCGTTGATCTGCAGACCCAGAAGGACCTTCCCGATTTCTTCGCGCAACGGGGCGGAGTGGCCTTGCGCCCCGGAGACGGAATCATCCACAGCTGGCTCAACCGCATGCTGCTGCCCGACACGGTGGGCACCGGCGGCGATAGCCATACCCGCTTCCCACTCGGCATCTCCTTCCCGGCAGGATCGGGCCTTGTGGCCTTCGCCGCGGCCATCGGCGCCATGCCCTTGGACATGCCCGAGTCGGTGCTGGTGCGCTTCAGCGGCTCTCTGCAACCGGGAGTCACCCTTCGCGATGTCGTCAATGCCATTCCCTGGATCGCGATTCAGCGAGGCCTGCTGACCGTTGAAAAATCCAACAAAAAAAATCTGTTCAACGGCCGGATCATGGAGATCGAAGGGCTCCCCAACCTCAAGCTCGAGCAGGCCTTTGAACTCACGGATGCCAGTGCCGAACGCTCCTGCGCCGGCTGCGCGATCAAGCTCTCCGAAGAAACGGTCAGCGAATACCTGCGCAGCAACGTGGCCCTGCTGAAAAACATGATCGCCCGGGGTTACAGCGATGCCCGCACCCTGGCGCGAAGGATCAAGGAAATGGAAGCCTGGCTGGCCAACCCGCAGCTGCTCACGGCTGACGCTGATGCTGACTACGCCGAAGTGCTCGACATCAACCTGGACGAGCTCACTGAACCGGTGGTGGCATGCCCGAACGATCCAGACAACGTGAAGCTGCTCAGCGAAGTGGCTGGGAATCCGGTTGAGGAGGTGTTCATCGGATCCTGCATGACCAACATCGGCCACTACCGGGCTGCCGCAAAGGTGCTGGAAGGCGCTGGCCAGAACGAAGCGCGACTCTGGGTCTGCCCACCAACCCGAATGGATGAGGAAACTCTGAAGGCTGAGGGCTACTACGCCACCTTTGAAGCAGCAGGATCTCGAATGGAGATGCCGGGCTGCTCACTCTGCATGGGCAACCAGGCCAGAGTGGAGGACGACACCACGGTGTTCTCCACCAGTACCCGCAACTTCAACAACCGGCTTGGCAAGGGTGCACAGGTGTACCTGGGAAGCGCGGAACTGGCGGCCGTTTGCGCCCAGCTGGGCCGCATCCCAACACCAGACGAATATCGGAGCATCGCAGCTGAGAAGATCGACCCTCTCTCCGATCAGCTCTATCGCTACCTGAACTTCGACCAGATCGACGGCTTTGAGGACCAGGGCCGGGTCGTCAGCAGCACCGATGAAGCTGCCGTTCTGGCCCAGGCCTAATCCAAAGGTCTGTGCCCTCCTTAAGCGAACCCAAAAAACGCCGCCACCTTCTCGGCTCCAGCCGCAGCATCAGCCGAATGATGGAGCGCCGCTGGCTGGTGGTGGTGCTGTCACTATCACTCACCGGTCTGGGCGCGGCCATCACAGGGCTTCTGTTCACCAGTGGGATCAACCTGCTGCGGGATTGGCGGCTCGACCTGCTCGATGAACTGCCGGCCTGGGTGGTGTTGCCAGCCCTCGGCGGCTTCGGCGGGATGGTGTCGGCCTGGCTGGTGACCCGTTTGTCACCGGCAGCCGGTGGCGCCGGCATCACTCACATCATGGGCTTTCTTCGCCACCGACCCGTGCCGATGGGTTTGCGGGTGGGGCTGGTGAAGCTGGTCGCCGGGATCATCGCCATCGGCTCTGGATTTCCGCTTGGACCTGAGGGACCAGCGGTACAGATGGGGGGGTCAGTGGCCTGGAAGATGTCGCGCTGGTTGAAAGCACCAGTGGCATTCCGCCGCGTGATCGTCGCCGCTGGCGGTGGTGCCGGCATCGCGGCTGTGTTCAGTGCACCCATCGGTGGCTTCATCTATGCGATCGAGGAACTGCTCCATTCAGCTCGGCCAGTGGTGCTGCTGCTGGTGCTGATCACCACGTTCTCCGCCGACACCTGGGCCGATGTGATGGGTGGAGGCGGTCTCAGCAGCACCATCGGCTTCCAGCTGGAGAGGGAATACACCCCACTGGTTCGCTTCCTTCCGATCGACCTGATTTACCTGATCGCCCTGGGGGTGGTGGTGGGTGTGCTGGCGGAGCTCTACACCCGATACGTGCTCACCATGCAGCGACAGGGCAGCCGTTGGTTCGGTGACCGACTCATCCTGCGGATGACCCTCAGTGGCGTTGTGCTGGGGTGCGTCTACGCCGCGCTTCCGGACACCTTCCACAACCCCAGTGAACTCAAACATCTGATCGGAGCCGGCGAAGCCGACATCAGCCTGGCGCTGTCGAGCTTTGTGGTCTTGTTTTTCTGCACAGGCCTGGCGGCTGGATCAGGGGCACCCGGTGGACTGTTCATGCCAATGCTGA
>QCTG01000063.1 GCA_003211235.1 Synechococcus sp. AG-673-B04 | reverse complement strand
CCGCTCTGGCCATCGCGAAACGCTTGCCAGGTGCTGTCTGGATCCCCACCCAGTGGGGTGATGGAACCCCAGCCAACAACGGCACTGGGTTCAGGCCTGATCGGCATGGGATCGCTGAAGACTCAATTGCTCCAGATGGTTCTGCACATCACCAACTGTGCGGAATTTCAGCAGCTCTTCTTCGCGGATGCGGATTCCAAAGCTGGTATCGGCTTCGATCAAGATTTCATAGAAGCCAAGAGAATCGATACCAACGTCTTCCATCAGGCGGGCTTCTGGCGTAATCGCCGCAGGATCAGCCCCAGAGATGCGATGCAGGATCTCGATCAAGCGTCCCTGCAGCTCCTGCTTATCAGGGAACTTTTCTCCCAACGCGTCATTCCTCTGTTATCTGGTCAAAGTACCAGCGACGGAGGGGTCATTTCTTGCCGCGGTACCAGCTGAACTGTTGGTAGAGCGGTTGATGGGGGAGATCGATGAACAGTGCCAATCGTTCCGGGGGCAGATCAAGAAGATTGGCAGCCATCAGGATTTCGGTGATCTGGTTGAAGTCGCGCGCCAGCGATAAGTCGCAAACCTTGGCTTCCATCAGGTTGAAGTATTGACGCAACAGGACCGGGAGGCGAAAGTCTTCAGAGTGAAGACGGCGGATCTCCTGCTCCAGGGCTTGGATGTTGCCGCTGGGGTGAGGGCTGTCGTCCGGTGTGATGCCATCGACGGGATGGCGTGGAACAGGCAAATCCAAATCCTGGCGCCTGTACGGGGGACGCATTAATGCTTTGAGGAATGAGGCATTTACCGCATCGCTATGGGCGAAATGGTTGTAAGACACCAATCCATGCAGCAGGTCATAACCACTGAGTGCTGCCAACAGGATTCCCCCACGAAACAGGGCCATCAGAGAATGGGGCTGCCGCTGGAAGCGCTGCGCCAGGGCGACACGACCGATCTCCAGATGGTTTTGCTGGGCGGCGAGCTGAGCTTTGATTCCTGGATACACATGCTCCAAGTAGGAGCCTTCTCGGCCGGGGAGATCGGTGGAGCCGGCTGGTATGAACTGAAGGCGTGCTGCGCCGGCTAACAATCCGCTTTTGCGTTCCACCAGCAGAAGGTGGTCGTAGTGGGCATCGCGCCCGTCGAGGTCTCGTTCGGCGCCAGAACCCGACAGTTGCTGGCGGTACGTGGATTCCCTCAGCCGACCAACGGAGTCGGCCACAGCGTCGAACTTGCTACCTGCCAGTAGGTGCAGGTCCAGTTCGTCGATGGCCAGCAGACGGGTGTCGGTGGCTTCGGCCATCGCGATCGGGATGGACGGACCAGACAGCGTCATCGTTATTCCAAACCGTCTCATTTCGAGGGAAGATTAAGGCTGCTCTTCGTGCTCCGATTTGTTTCGGATGCTGTTATGACCGCCAACCTTCGTGCTTCGTTACCCATACATGGCAGGTTCATGGCTGGGTGCGCAGCTCTGGTGGCGGGTTTTGTTGCAGTGGCAGCGGCTCCACCAGTCGCAGCAGCTCCGATTGCCGCGGCTCCCAGTCTTGGATCTGTAGGGCGTGATGTTGTGCGCTACCGACTCGGCCCTGGCGACCGCCTGGCCATGTCGGTCTTCAAGATGGAGGGTTATCAGGCCATGGTTGAGGTGCTTAGTGACGGCACCATCAATTTGCCGCGCATCGGCACCGTGGATGTATGGGGTCTGACCCTGGAGCAGGCGCGTCTGCGGATCACCGCCAGATACGAAAAGTTCCTGAGAAGGCCTCTTGTTTATCTCGATCTTGAGGCGTCCCGGCCCGTCAAGGTCACGGTCACCGGACAGGTGGAACGGCCCGGAGTTTTCAGCCTTCCAAGCACGACAGCCACGGGCTGGCCAACGTTGGTGGATGTGGTGCAGACGGCTGGTGGCGTAACTGCCAGTGGTGACTTATCCAACATCGAAGTCCTCAGGCCATCCGCCACCGCAGACGGTCGCGCCAGTGTTTATCAGTTTGATTATTTGACTGTTCTGCGGGACGGTGGCCATGCCCCCAACCCGTTAATTTACGACGGTGACAGCATCCGAGTTCATCAAAGCGTGGGTGCCAATAACGTTGACCTGATCACAACCGCTGCATCGAACTTCGCCCCAGACACGATCAAGGTCAATGTGATTGGTGAGGTGTCTCGACCAGGCGTACAGCAGGTTCCCTCCAATGCTCCTCTTTCGCAAGCCATCCTTGCCTCTGGAGGAATCACTCGTCGCGGTAGTCAGAGCACCGTGGAATTGATCCGCGTTGATGGCAACGGCGAGTCCACGGTCACTGTGATGACCTTTGATCCCGAGGCTGTGCTCAGCAGCCCTTCGAATCCACCGCTGCGCCAGGGGGATGTGGTTGTTGTGAATCGCACTGCATTGGCGAAGCTTTCCGATGGACTGACCGATGCTTTCTCACCCTTAACGCCGATTGTGAATGCAGCGTCCATCTTCCGCCTTCTGAATTAAATCAACCAAAGGGATTGGGCCTCCTTCAATTTTCAAATACCCAGACGCTCCCAGATCACGCCCAGATTGGCCTGATGCAGTTCCGTGCTGAAACAAACTTTGAGCTGATCTGCGCTGAGCCGGCTGGTGACATCGCTATCGGCCTCGAGATTGGCGCGGAAGTTCCCGCCTTCAGTATTCCAGGCGGTGTGGGCGTTGCGCTGCACAATTTTGTAGGCCTCTTCACGGTTCATGCCAGTGCCCACAAGGGCCAGCAGCACCCGTTGGCTGAACACCACACCGCCATAGACGTTCATGTTGCGGCGCATGTTGTCGGGGTAGACCCCAAGCCCCTTCACCACGCTGGTCATCTCTCTCAGCATGAAGTGCAAGGTGACGGAGCAATCCGGAAGCATCATCCGTTCGGTGGAGCTGTGGCTGATGTCGCGCTCATGCCATAACGCCACATTTTCCAGAGCTGCGACCACGTAGCTACGCAGCACCCGGGCTAGACCGCTGATTCGCTCGCTGCGGATTGGATTGCGTTTATGTGGCATGGCTGAGCTGCCCTTCTGCCCCTTGGCGAAGTTCTCCTCCACCTCAAGAACATCGGTGCGCTGCAGATTGCGGATTTCCGTTGCAAACCGATCCAAGGAGGCACCAACGAGGGCCAACGTCTGAATGTAATCGGCATGGCGATCCCGGGAGATCACCTGGGTGCTGACGGTATCTGGCGTCAGCCCGAGGAGGTCGCAACTGATCGCCTCCACCTGGGGATCGGTGTTGGCATAGGTGCCCATGGCACCGCTGATCTGCCCAACGGCCACGTCCTGTTCAAGCCTCTGCAGCCTGCTGCGGTTGCGTTCCGCTTCGGCAAGCCAGCCGGCGATCTTGAATCCAAAGGTGATCGGTTCGCCGTGGATGGCATGGGAGCGGCCGATCATCTCGGTGCCCTTGTGGTGGCGAGCCAGGTCCCTTAAAGCAACGGTGAGGTGATCCAGTTCGGTCCGCAGCAAAGCGATGGACCGCTTGAGCTGCAGAGCCAGGCCCGTATCGAGTACATCGCTGCTGGTCATGCCTACATGGATGTAACGACCGGCATCACCGACGTATTCATTCACGTTGGTGAGAAAGGCAATCACGTCATGCCTGACTTCGGATTCAATTTCGAGGATGCGTTCGACCTCGAAATGGGCCTTGGATTTGATCGTGTCAAGAGCCTCCTGGGGTACGCGTCCGAGACGGCAGTTCGCCTCGGTGGCCGCAATTTCCACATCAAGCCAGCTCTGGAATTTGGCCTGCTCACTCCAGACGTCCCCCATCTCAGGGAGGGTGTAGCGCTCAATCACCGGCTCGCTCGGTTGAAGGACCCAGTGACTCTATGAACATGGGCTCTCATCCCCCCCCCAAAAAAAAAGCTCCCCCCAGATGGAAGGAGCTTTTGTTCTTTAAATTATGAAAATCAGTCGAGACCTTCAATTTTGATGTAGTCAGGAAGTTCGACCTCACCATTGAGGATGTCCTTACCTTTGAACATTTCATCACCAATTTTGATGGCGTCTTTCTTGCTGAGGTCAGTAACAACGATTGTACCGTTGCCAATCTTGGTGGCGGGAAGTTCAAGAAGGTCCCTACCCTTGCCGAGGGTAATTTCGTTAGTACCCTTGATAACTGAATTTTCCTTAAAGGTGATGGTGTCAGCACCTTTGCCGCCATCGATAGTGACGTTGCGGACTTCAACTCCGTTGTTGAATTGAACAGAGTCTGCAGACTTCTTCTTAAATACAATGCTGTTGTTGTTAAAACGTCCGGTATTGACGTTAACAACACCTTCACCCTTGCCTTTGACCACAATTTCAGTCTTATTGACTTTTGTGGTGTTGAAAGCAACAGCTGATGAGTCGCCTTCGTCGGCCTTAGCGGTGAAAGAAGAGTCTGCGACCTTCTTGCCAGCCACTGCAGTAGTGGTGCCAGTTTCAGCAACTACATCTACATCAGAAACCTTTTTGGCGACAGCAACTTCTAGAGCGTCACCAACTTCAACGATTTCGATGCGATCAGCTACCTCGTCTGGAATCGTGATTTC
>QCTG01000062.1 GCA_003211235.1 Synechococcus sp. AG-673-B04 | reverse complement strand
TGGCTTCGGCCTCTCCCTTGGACGGTGCAAGTGAGCATTTCCATATACGCCTGGGCAAAATTGCTCACGCTGGGGTGGAGCATTGGCTGCAAATGGTTGTTACTGCGAATCAAAAGCCGATTCGATCACTTTATTGAGAATGACTTGCATTACCGATCAATGATCTGTACTATTGCGATCAAGTCTCAATCGCGATAGTCCGTGACGGCTTCTGCATATCGGTTTCTTCCGGACGACACAGTCGCTCCGATGTCGATGCCTCGTCTCCAGACCGTTCTTCTCGATCCCGCTGGTCGGGAGCAGGCAACGGTTCTAGAGGTAATGGAAGGTATTTGCCGGGTCTACTGCCCTTGTGAGGAAACAGAGGGAATGACCCTCGCTTTTCTGCAGTCAGGCGATCGCCTGCGTACAGATCGTCTTTGCAGCGAGGGTGCCTGTATCGAGGCCCTGACCGCTTTGAAGTTTCGTCGTGATTCGGTCAGCACGGACGAGTTGGGTATCGACTCTGTGAATGAATGGACGCTGCAGTTGTTGCGTGTTCGTCACCTCGGTCAGGCAGAGCAGAGATTGCACGCGTTGCTGGCTCTCCTGGTGAATCGTCTGGGTCTCCGCTGTAGTGATGCATTCCAGTTGCCATTCCGACTGACTCATGACCGTTTTGGTGAGTTGATTGGTGCCACGCGCGTCACCACCACGCGTTTGCTGTCCAAGTGGCGTCACGCCGGCCTGGTCGAGATGTCTCCAGGTGAACTGGTGATGCGTCTTTCTCCCGAGCTGATTGAGTCCTCTCCCCTGACCTTCTGAGCGTGCCCGGTTCATGCGCTGTTGTCGGAGACCTCTGTCTTGAGGCGGATTGGATTGCACGAAGGCTTCGGAAAGTGAGGTCTTCTCTGCTTTCGTGCAACCATTCCGGCTTGCAAGTCCGACTGCGAACGGAAGTTGCGTTCTATGAACATCGTTGTCGCCAACTGCTTGCGTTGTTGTCGTCATCTGGGGACTTGGACGGATCTGCGGAACGTCTTGACCGCAGCCTGCTGAACGAACTTTTGACGCGCAGCCTTCAGCAAAAATGTCTTTCGTAACCATCGCTTTGACGGCTTCAGCCCCTCCCCACCATTGATTAACATTTGATACAAGACTGTGTATCAAATGTTAATAGTCCTTGGATCAGCGAAGGAGCGGTTGTCAGCCGATTTTAGAGAGAATACTTAGGTGATTTGAATCGCATGGCTTTCACAATTTTCTTCGCCACGTCCACCGGTAAGACCGAAGATGTGGCAGATCGTCTCAAGGAACTGCTTCCTGGCACAGAAGCTAAAGATGTGGACAGCATCGGCGGTGTCGACGATCTCACATCCGCAGAGGCACTGATCTGCTGCGTTCCCACCTGGAACACCGGCGCAGATGAGGCTCGCTCAGGCACAGCCTGGGATGATCTGGTTCAGGAAATTCCCGATCAGGATTTCGCTGGCAAGCCCGTTGCCATCCTTGGCCTGGGTGATTCCTCCGGTTACTCCGATTTCTTCTGTGATGCCATGGAAGAGCTGCACTCAGCTTTTGTCTCAGCTGGTGCAAAAGTGATCGGAAAAACCGCAACCGATGGCTATACCTACGATGACTCCAAGAGCGTTATCGATGGCAAGTTCTGCGGCCTGCCCCTCGACGAAGACAACGAATCAGAACTGACTGATCAGCGTCTGAACGCTTGGATCACTCAGATTCAGTCTGAAGCCTGATCTTCAACATAAATAGAAAAGGCGCCCGAAAGGGCGCTTTTTTTATCGATGCACCCAGTCAACGCGGACTTCTTTGCGTTTGTTCAGGTATTTGTCGATTGACATTGCAGCGATACAGCCATCTGAACAGGCAACAACGGCCTGTTTGAACGGAGTATTGCGGATATCGCCAATACCCCAGACACCCGGAAGAGTCGTCATCATGTCACTGTCTACAGGCAGTCCACCATCTTCATTCAAGGGAATTTGGCCCTGAAGGTAATCCGTGATCGGAAGTGAGCCTGACGAATAAACAAAAGCTCCATTCACAGGAAGCTCGACAGGATCGGATTCTCCCGACTGTTGTAGACGAACACCAGTCACACCTGAATCGTCGCCTTCCACCGACACCAATCTGGTGCGGCTCCAGTGATTAACGTTTTCAGCCGCCATCAGTGTTTCAAGGCCTGAAGAACCAGCTCCAGGTTTGCTGTTTGTGACCCAATGCACTTTTGATGCAAATTTAGTGAGAACCAGCGCTTCGTCGATGGCCTCTTGATTGGAACCGTAAACGGCAACTTCCTGATTTTTGTAGAAGGCACCATCGCAGGTTGCGCAATAACTGACACCTCGACCTAAGAAGGTGTCTTCACCGGGCAGGGTGGATGTGCGCCCCATCGCGCCAGTTGCCAAAACGAGGGTTTTCCCGCGAAATGTTCCTTCAGGGGTGTAAACGACCTTAAGTTCGTTGGTTGCATCAATTCCATACACCTGAGCTTTCCTGTAATCAGCTCCATAGCTCACAGCTTGATCTCTCATGGTTTTGAGAAGATCAGCCCCAGATGTGTCTGCATCAACACCTGGATAATTGGCAATTTTATGGGTGATCGCCAGAGCGCCTACAGACGGATTTTTATCAAGAATGATGGTTTTCAGGGCCGAGCGTGCCGTGTAAAGGGCACATGCACAACCAGCCGGACCACCTCCAATAATCAGAACATCGGTATCGATGAAGTCGCTCATGCCTGCTGTTGGGTCGACGTGGTGAATTGACTGGGGTGAAGGGAATCCATAGCTGAGGACCCCGGAACCATGTCCAGAAAGCTTCTGATCAAGGTTGCCGTCAACTCAGCGTGGCTGAACTGAAAGAAGTGGCGTGCTCCCTGGAGGCTGTGGTAGCAGTCTCCGGGTTTGAGCTGTTCCTCCCAGCGTTGCTGCGCCTTTCTGTCAACGACGACGTCATCATGGCCGTTGATCACCAATGTTGGGACCTGTGGAGAACTCAAGGATCCCGGATGGTCGAGGTTGACGATCGATCCCTGTATCAATTCGTTGTCAAGACAAGCTTCCAGCAACCTTGGGAAGGCTGCTTTCACCTGAGAGGATTTGACCTCAAAGAGAAGCGTACTAAGGTGTTTAAGAATCTGTTCTCGTGAACAGGCTAGTTGTCGACGCATGCCCAGATAGTGGTATGACCACTGATTGATCGACAGCGTGTCGACGGAGAGCAGGGTGACCGACTCCACGAGTTCTGGGTAGTTGTGTGCAAACTCACATGAGATGATTCCGCTCAGCCCATGGCCGATCAGGTGGATTGGTTCGGCCATGCTCTCAAGGGTTGTCTTGAGCATGGAATGAACGGTCGATTCCATGCAGAATTCGTCGGGGTCAAGTTGGAACGACCATCTCTTGACGCCGATATCTCTGCTCAGCCTCTGGCTTACACGCTTGTTTAAACAGTACAGAGTTGGTTGTAAATCAAGCCAGAGAACCTCAGGGCGATTCATGAAGAGTCTCGCAATAGCTTTGATTTAGAAACTGAATTATTTCCATGACTGATCTTTTTAAGTTTTAATTGACTCTCCGATAAGTTGTTTAATTTGTTTTTCGATCCGAGTACACGGATCTCACCTGACGCAACTTTTACTCTGATGTGTTGTATCAGTTTTTGGTCTCCTGAATTGTCTGATTGTCGCCAAGTCAGCAGATAGTCCAAATCTTTTGACTCAACATTTCCTGAGCAGGTCGTTGCCAGGTAAAGATCCAGAACATTTTGGTTGGTAGGCCGCATTGCGCCGGATCTATTGTTGATATTTGAATTTTCTACCACAATTCTTCCTCGCAATCGGTTCGAATGACCAGATCCGATGTTGCATAAGCAACGCATAGTAAGGAATACCCGCTGCCCATCTGGTCATCATCCAAAAAGCTTTGATCTGATTGATCAACTGTTCCCGATAAAATATTTCCAACGCATGAGCTGCATGCTCCTGCTCGGCAGGAATAGCTCATATCGATCCCGGATTGTTCCGCTGCTTCAAGAATATATTCATCGCTAGGGCAGTCGAATTGCCTTACACCAATGGGTGTGCGTAGTTCAATCTTGAAAGGCGCCACCGACTTTCAAAAGGGCAATTTATGGGGCGAGGGCTCGAACTTCGTGCTCATATGACTTTGCGACGAGACCATTTAATGTGTTTATGCGTGATTTTTGGTACGTTTGACTCTCTAATTCGGGAGGGTTTGCCCGTCAGTTGATAACTTCAAGATGTTGTTTGATGTTAGGAATCAAGTTATGCCTTTTATAAGATGAAATAAAGGCCTATTGAGTATGACTGCTATAGCCAATCAAAAGATTTCGCATTATCTGGGTACGCATTCTGGTTGGCGATCTAAACGTATAAAAATTGCGATGGCTTTGAGACAACAAGGTTGGACTTACAAAGTGATCGCAGAATATTTAATGGTCTCTCCAAAAACTCTGATGCGTGATATAAAATGCTTCGTTATTAATCCCCGCGGATTGCCTCGCGATTAAGAAAGAGCAGATAGATACTCTCTTGGAGTCCTATCTGCTTTGGTTTTGGAATCAAACGGGGTTTGTTTGCATGCTGGAAGGTTGAAATTTCCCTAGTTCTAATTCGTTATCGATCAGAAGTAGTGCTGTTGCCTGATTGTCGGCAAAACGCACTCTGCCAAGCAGATGAGCAAACTCATGTTCTGACTGCGTTTGTTTTTCGATCATTGGATCGAGAAAAACAGTCGTACGGGTATCGG
>QCTG01000061.1 GCA_003211235.1 Synechococcus sp. AG-673-B04 | reverse complement strand
TCAGTTGCCCCATTCTTGCTCCTGCCTTGTTTCTCCAAATGCACTGCAATGAAACGGATGGATGCACTTTGCCAGGCGCGACAGGCCGTATTTGAGTTCCCTGACAACGGTGGGGCCCTCAGCAATCTGGCCAAATATCTCCGCCGTTCGGGTCAATTGGCTGAGGCACTCAGTTGGAGCCTCTGGGCTGTACGCCCTCAGGCATGGCCCCAAGGTTTCGTTGATCCACGTGCATACCGGGTGCAGGCCGAGGTGCTGATCGATTTGGGCTTGTTCTCTCAGGCGGATGCTGCTTTTTGCCTCGCCGATCCCGGAGGCTGCTCGCCAATAGTGCAATGCAGTCGCAGTCGCGCTCTGATGGGTTTGGAAGCTTGGCCAGCAGCCTGGGCCCTAGCCGAGCAGCGTTTCCAATTGGAGGCTCTGCCAACAGCGGCTTTGCCTTGTCCGCATTGGAAAGGTTGGCCAATGGTCAAAAGCGTTTTGGTGTGGGATGAGCAGGGTTTTGGAGACAGCTTGCAGGCACTGCGATGGCTACCCATTGCGTTGGAGCGAGTCGAGCACATCACTGTTTGTGTTAGGTGGCCACTGGCGCACTTGTTGCGCGTTGGTTTGGCCTGGCTGGGAACTCGTCTGACAGTCCGCTCGCGGGATGAAATCAGGTTTGAGTCCTTTCAACACTCATGCCATGGGTCAATGCTCAGTCTTCCAACACTTCTGGGTTGTGATTCTTTGTCGCCAGGACATGTATTGCAGCTGCCGAAACGTTCGGCGGAGTTCTCTCAACCCAAAACGATTGGCTTGGTATGGGAATCGGGTCGTTACTCGGACGACCCATTTAATGCTCTGGAATATCGGCGTAAGACCTTACCGCCGGTGGTGCGTGAACGCCTTCAAGCCTCATTAAGAGAGCGTGGCTTTGTTGTGGTGTCGTTGCAGCTTGGCGATTCTGCTGTTCCGCAAGGTGCTGATTTTTTGGAGCAGGCTGAGGCTCTGCTCGGCTGCCAGCTGTTGCTCACGGTGGATACGGCAGCCGCTCATCTGGCTGGTGTCTTGGACTTCCCTGCCTGGCTGATGCTCCCCTGGTCTGCAGCAAGCCGATGGCAACGCGGTCGGAGCACCACACCGCTCTACAAATCCTTAGAACTTATTCGTCAACCCAGGCCAGGAGACTGGAATGGAATGCTCAAGTTGCTGTTGCAACGGTTTGATCAAGAGTGGGCCGCTGGAACGTTGTTGCCTTGAAATTGATGGAACAACTGTTCGTACTGTTTCAACGACGTTTGGAGATTGAAGCGTTCTTCAACAATATTGCGCCCTGCTTCGCCCAATTTTCTTCGTTGATCTGGATTGTTCAGGAGTTGCAAGATGGCGGCGGCCAGTGCTTCAGCATCTTCGAACGGCACAACTAAACAGCTCTGGTTGTGGATTAGCTCAGCTTCGATTGGGCTTCCGACGTTCGTAACCAATGGTGCTGCGCAAGCCATGGCCTCAAGCACACTCCATGAAAGTGTGTATGGATAACTCAGTGCAAGGTGGCACGCACTGCATTGCAGCACCTCCAACATTGTTTGGTGTTTTAAGTAACCCAAGTGGTGAACGCGCTTGCGATCAACCTGTTCATCCCAGAGGGCCATGCCGTCTTGCAGATGACTTTCGCCATTCGGGGCTTCCACTCCATAGCCGTTGTTGAATTCATCACCGATGAAAAGCAACTGGGCTTGTGGATGCTCTTTGCTGACTTTGGGCCAGGCCTGCAGAATCTGCCGCAGGCCCCGCAAAGGTTCTAGCTGCCGTGAGACAAAGGTGACAACTGGCTCACCTGCCTTCACATGCGTCTGCGGCAGGTCCACTGTGGCTTGTCTGTTTGGCTGGACTTTGCTCAGATTCAACCCCTCGGGTAAGAGTGTTAGTCGATTTTCTAAGCTGGGGGGGAAGCTATTGAGCTGACTGCGACTGGCCACAAAAGCTGCGTTGGCCTGAACAATGCTTAGTTCGCTCACCAAATTCGGCAAAAGAAAGGGTTCTCCTTCAAGGTTTTTCCCGTCCAGAGCAGAATCAAACCCTATTCCCAATGCCTCGGGAGACCCCCATAGTTCAGGCATCACGATGATTGGAGTGTTGCCCCAGACTCGGCGCAACAGCAGTGCTTCCCCCCAGCCGCTGTGGGCCAGAACAAGGTCTGGCATGAGCCCCTGTTGTTGTAGCTTTCGGCAGACCTGACCAACGATTTTACCCCTGCGCAGCATGGTGAGGCTGCTGGGTTCAGGCACCTCATACCCGTAGTGAATAAGACCGCTCCAGGCTTCCCCTGACGGTGGATCTGCTGCACCGATTGCACTCACCAAGTGACCTTCCTGCAGCCATGCAGGAGCAAGGTCACGGAATTGACCTGGAAAATTTTGGTGGATCAACAAAAGATGCATGGACAAAACCCTATGCCGGAGACCCTTCACCGCTTAATCTCGGCCTCAAATTCGAGGAAGTCATACCCATGGGATTGCGTACTTGGCTCAAGCAACGACTTGGGAGGAATGCTATTGAGAGCATTGATCTGGTGGGTCAGGTGGTGGCTCAGGTTCCAGCCCCAGAGCGTCTGGGTATCAGCCTGGCGTTGCCTGCTCAGCCTTGGTCTGTGTCCCGGTTGGAGGGGCTGTTTCGCGAGGCACAGCATCAACCTTCTGCCTTGAGCTTGAAAGCGGCACGTCTGGCGCGTCATCGCCTTGCAGTGTTCTGGCTGTCAGCTCCTGTCGATCAACTGGAAGAGCTGTATGCCGGCGGAATTGGTGACTTGCAGCGCCAGCAGCTGAATTCAGGTCTAGGTCAACAAATGTTGGCGAGCGATGAAAAAATTTGGCGTGATCAATTGTCGGCTGAGATGGTCAAACCCGAGTCTATTTCAAGGCAATTAAATCTGATTTTGGCCTTGATGCCATACACCAAGCCAGGCAAATTGAAACTCGCTGATCCTATTCATTCGCTGCCCAACTGGTTGTTGACTGATTACATAGCTTATTGTGCACCAGAGTTGAAACATGAACTCGAGGGGCCTGCTGGTTTGCTGGAACCAGCTCCTCAAATTGCACAGCCTGCTGTTGAGCAAGCAACTGTTGATACACAGGATTTTCTGCCGCTTACGGATCGTCGCGGAGAGGAAGCCTTGGATTGGTTCCGTGATGAGAACGTGCTAACCCGAATGAAATCCCTCGTCAATCTTTATGGCATGGCTCCAGAGGATGAGGAGACCCTTGCGGAACTCAGTGGGCTGCGCAAGGTATTGGCTCAGTTGTGGCTTGATGTGGACTCTTCCCAGTTGGAGAGCCTTTATCAGCTGCCCGTTGGTTTGATTACCCGCAGTTTGATTACTTCGGGTTTCGGGAAAGAGCTGGTGGATGACGACGATGCAAGGGCACGCCAAGATCTTCCAGCGCTCTCAGCTGATATTCAGAATCCTGAATGTCACGGACCGTTGCTGGCGACTTTGCTTTATTACGCACCAAACGCAATCACGTTTGAAAGCACTTCAGGTTTGCCTGAGTGGTTGCTGCAGGAATTACAGAGCTTGTAAGACTTGTTTAAATCAGATGGGGAGCGGGCTAGGCGTCTCACCGTTGAGATATTGCATCACGCGATTGTTAAACCACTCTCCGAAGAGTTCATCAAGCATGATCTCTTTAGTGTTGTCGTCGAGGCGGGCACCCTCCCAGTGCTCTAGCCGCAATATCACCCAGATATCTACGAGAAAAAAGGGAGGCCATAGCTGCCCTGGTTGGCTCACCCTAAGCTTTTCGGCAACTGTTTCATTGGCTTGGCTCAGGGGGTAAGGGCCTTGAAGTCCTCCTGTTTGTTGTTCAGATCCCTCGGAATAGTTGGAGGCCAACTCTTCAAAACTGGCTTCCTCTTCCAAGAGTTGTTGATGCAACTCAAAGGCCAGATCACCGTTAGTCACACGAATCAGCGAGTAGGTGACTTGGTCGAGATCCAGCTTTCGGTTGAGAAAGCGCAGCTCGACTTCTTCCGCAAAGGCCTGACTCTGAAACACGCTGACGCGTTGCCCTTTGGTGGCGAAGTAGATCAGATCGTTCTCCTTCCAGCTCTTAATGTTCAGGAATGGTTGTAATTGATCCTGAGCAGTGATGCCCTGTTTGGATAGGTACATCTGAGTGAGCTGGTCAACATCGTCTTTGGGCAGATCGATGGCCTGACAGATTTCGTCGTAAACAGCGGCCTGGGCAATGGCCAGGCAAAGTCCTTGCTGCTTGGCAATGCGATTGAGTTCCTGGGATGAAATAAAGGGAACTCCAGGTTTGAGTTCGATCCACTGATCTTCTTCGGATGGTTGCTGCTTGTTCATCAGGCGTGAAACTCCTGCCAGACCAGCCAATAGATCAGACAACCCACCGGTGGCACTAGCACAAGAGGTAAGAAAGCAAAAATCGTCATCAGTGGTTGCCCAAGCAAAATTGGGACTAACCAGATCAATACATAAAGGATCAGTACTATACAAATGCGCTGACGACTTTCCTTAAGCCAGGCCCAAAGACGTCTTAGGCGTAGTCGGAATAATGACCTTCGAGAGCGTTCCTCGCTTGGCAGATGCGACCAAAGCGGATGAATCGGAGTGTCTGCAGAGTGCTGCAGTTGCGATGCGATGGAGCGTCTTTCAACGCGCCTGCGAGCACGACGCAGAGCTTGATTGGAACCAAGAACGCCTTTGAGCTTCTTGAAACGTTCAGCTTTGGCATCTGCTTGATTGTATACGACAGCAACGGAAGGCTTTCCTCTTTGGCCTTTGACGAAGAGCTTCCCAAATCCAAAATTGTCTCCGGCCATTAGCGCATTCTCTCCAAACTGCGTAAACGTTTCTCTAATGCTCCAGTGATGGTGGTAATAAAGCGACGATTTCGCAAGAACACATCAGCTGTCAGGCTCATGCCGGGCTGCAAGGGAACCTTGCGGGTACCGGCCTGGAGGGTCTGGCGCTCA
>QCTG01000060.1 GCA_003211235.1 Synechococcus sp. AG-673-B04 | reverse complement strand
GTTGCCGAGCTGAACCAATCGAACGGAGAGAAACGCACCATGGATCGGACCTTATCAATCCTGCAGAGAGGACTGGGACATCGATAATGGCGCCACCTTGACGCCCCTCCGTGAACGAGCTGACCTATCGCGCTCTGGTTTGGCTCACCTACCGGCTCGGGGCCACCGTGGCGTTGGGCTTGCCGTTGGTATTGCTGGTCTGGGCGACATGGCGCCGAGAACCAGTGGTGCAACGCTTGATGGGGTTGTACTGGAAGGTGGCCAGCCTGATGGCGATCAGCCTGCTGCTGCTCACCGATGAACGTCCGATCGGTTTTCTCACGGCCCTGGTTGCACCGGTCTTGATGGCCGTGAGTGTCTGGTTCTGGGTTGATCTGAATGAGGAGCTGGCCGATCAGCCGCTGTGGCGTCCGCTTCCACTCACGGTTCGTCTCTGGCGCTGGGCCTTCACGGGATTTGCCCTCCTCAGTGTGGGCATGAGCATCACGGCCCTTGGTTGTCTTGATGCCCCGGGCCTGAGCGCCTGTGCTGCCTGGTTGGAGGCACCACAGCGCATGCACCGTGTGGCTGAGGTGATGTTTGATTTCATCTTCGGCGGGGAGTGGACCCGTGGCGTAGCAGCCTTTCTTGGCTATGCGGCACTGGTGGCTTATCTGGCGGGAGCACTGCAGTGGCTACTGGTCAGGCTCCCCCGTTATGGCCGGGTGGCTGGAGAATTCTGATGACTGATGTTGAGTTGGTTCAGCAGCTTGAGGAGCGCAGCCGTCTGGCCCCCGATCGTGTGGTGCGATTGAAGGGAACGGTGTTCAAGGAACCGTTTGAGTTGTTGATCTTCCGGGGGTTCAGCAGCAGCACCACCCATCCCACGGCGTTTGATCCGGATGCTTCGGTGCTGCCCGATGGCACCCGGCTTGAGATGGCTGAACTTCTCCAGGGTCCGCTCAATCCAGCGGATCACTCTGTGGTGGCAGGTCCAATGGCGCCGGGTGATTTGCTCGCTCAGGCCCGCTGGTGAGTGCGGCGGTCAAGGATTCCAACACAGCGACCGCAGACTGTGGCGTGCCCGGGATGCTGACCAACATCCCCTTCGTAGTGCCAGCAGCGATCGCATTTGATGCCGCGGGCCCGGCTCACCTCGATCACCGCAATGGCGTCGTCCTGGCTGGCCAGCAGTTCCGCCCAGGGTTCCCCACCGAGCTGGAGCTGGGACACGAGAAGCCAGTCGCGGAGGCCATCCACTTCCACATCTCCGTTGTCGCGGAGCCAATCAAGGGCTGACTTGAGCTCCGGCTTGCGGGCTTCGATGCGAACTGCGGATTCCAACGATGCCCCCAGCTCCTGGCGGCTGCGGCATTCCTCCAGCACCTTGTTCACGGCCGCCCGCAGATCGCGAAGCTCCTGCACTGGGGCAGACAGCGTCTCGTCACGCCACTCCTGGGGAACGGTGGGCCAGCCGCGTTGGAAGACGGAGACCTCTCCCACCGAGTAGGGCAGGTTCTGCCAGATGTCTTCAGCCATGTGGCACAGCACCGGGGAGATCAGGCCTGCCAGGCGTTCGATGATTAAGGCCATCACCGTCTGGCAGCTGCGCCTGCGCCGATCGGCGGGGGCATTCACGTACAGACGGTCCTTGGCGATATCGAGATAGAAGTTGGATAAATCGGTAACGCAGTAGTTCTGCAGCAGCTGGAAGAAGCGGAAGAACTCATAGCTCTCGAACGCTGCGGTGATTTCATCCATCACTTCAGCTGTGCGCTGCAGCATCCAGCGGTCCAGCAGCGGCAGGTCGGCAACGGGAATCGAATCCGCTGCAGGATTGAAGTCGTGAAGGTTACCGAGCAGATATCGGCTGGTGTTGCGAACTTTCCGATAGACATCGGCGAGCTGCCTGAGGATGCCGGCTCCGATCGGCACATCAGCGGAGTAGTCAACGGAGCTCACCCAGAGACGCAGCACATCCGCGCCGTAGGCGGGATCTTGCTTCTGGTTCTTGCCACCCTCGATGATCACCATCGGGTCAACCACGTTGCCGAGGGATTTGCTCATCTTCCGCCCCTTCTCATCCAGCGCAAAACCGTGGGTGAGCACCCGCTTGTATGGGGCGTGGCCGTTGACCGCCACGGAGGTGAGCAGTGAGCTCTGGAACCAACCGCGGTGCTGGTCTGACCCTTCGAGATACAGATCAGCGGGATAGCTGAGGTGTTCTCGCTGACTGGCGACGGCGGCCCAGCTTGAGCCGGAATCGAACCACACATCCATGGTGTCTGTCCCCTTGCGCCATTGCTCAGCCTGGTTCGCGTAGGCGGGGGGCAGCAGATCGGCTTCGTTCTTCTCCCACCACACATCTGCACCGTGCTCGGCGATCAGAGCCTCGACATGGGCCAGGGTGTCGGCGTTGAGGAGCACTTCACCGCTACTGCGGTTGTAAAAAACCGGGATCGGCACACCCCACGTGCGCTGACGCGAAATGCACCAGTCCCCTCGCTCCTTGACCATCGCTTCGATCCGGTTGCGCCCGGATGCCGGTGTCCACTTCACCGCGTCGATGGCATCGAGGGCCTGTTTGCGGAAGCCATCCACCGAGGCGAACCACTGTTCGGTGGCGCGGAAGATTGTGGGCTTTTTGGTGCGCCAGTCGTAGGGATAACGGTGGCCATAGGCCTCCTGTTTCAGCAGGGCGCCGGCCTGTTCCAGCGCTTCGATGATGGTGGGGTTGGCGTCCTTGAGAACGTTCAGCCCCTCGAATGGACCCGCCTCTGCGGTGAGGTTGCCGGCTTCATCGACCGGGCAGAGCACCGGCAGTCCGTTCTTCAGGCCGGTGTGAAAGTCATCGACTCCATGCCCTGGAGCGGTGTGCACCAGCCCTGTTCCGGACTCGGTGGTGATGTAGTCACCGCCGATCACAACCGGGCTGGTGCGATCCATCAACGGATGGCGATAGATCAGGCCGGCCAGCAGGGCACCTTTGACGCTGGCGCGACGGTTGAGAGGCAGCGTCAGCGTTGTCGTGAGTGTGTCGATCAGATCAGCGGCTACCAGCAGCAACCGACCGTTTCCATCGTCGGCCAGGGCGTAATCCAGCCGCTCGTTCACAGATACCGCCAGGTTGGCGGGCAGGGTCCACGGAGTGGTTGTCCAGATCGCCACCTGGAGGCTTTCACCAAGGGCTTTCGGATCACTGGGGAGTTCGATCCCCTCAGCGTTGAGGGCGTCCCGCAATGCAGAAGGCAATTCCACCGCAGGAAAAGCTGCGTAGACGCTGGGGCTGGTGTGGCCATCCGGGTACTCCAGTTCGGCCTCAGCCAGGGCGGTACGGGAACTGGGGCTCCAGTGCACCGGTTTCAGCCCCCGGTAGATGTGCCCCTTGAGCAGCATCTCTCCGAACACCCTGATCTGGGCAGCCTCATAAGTCTTCTGCAGCGTGAGGTAGGGCTGTTCCCAGTCAGCCCAGATGCCCCAGCGCTGGAACCCCTTCATCTGGCCATCCACCTGCTTACGGGCGTAAGCGGCGGCTTTCTTGCGCAGCTTGATCGGCGTCAGGGCCTTGCGCTGCTCCATGTCCATGGACTGCAGAACCTTCAGCTCGATCGGCAGGCCGTGGCAATCCCAGCCCGGTACGTAGCGCACCCGGCGACCCTGCAGGACCTGGTATTTGTTGATCACATCCTTGAGCACCTTGTTCAGGGCATGACCCATGTGCAGAGCACCGTTGGCGTACGGAGGCCCGTCGTGAAGCGTGAAACTGGGGCCCTTGTTCTCCAGCCCTAACTTTCCGTCGATCCCGTTGTCTCTCCAGAAAGCTTGCAGTTCCGGCTCGCGCTTCACGGCGTTGGCGCGCATGCCAAATCCGGTTTGCAGCAGGTTGAGCGTGTCCTTGTAGGAGGGACGTCCTTCAGCGGCGGCGTCGCGCGTCTCCTTGCTCACGGTCTTCCTGTTTGATCGGAGAATTATCAGTCCTCGACGGCGCTGGCAGTCGGTTCAGGGCTGTCGGTTGTCGCAGGAGACGCGGTCTCGTCCTCGGGGCGGATCCAGAGCTTGTTGGCCACTCCGAAACGACCGGAAGGTTTGAGTTGTTTGACCACTCCGCCCAACCCTGCTCCCAGGCTGCTGATGGCAGTTCCCAGCTGGCGCAGGCTCGTCAGCCAGTGATCGATCGATCCGAGTCGTTGCTGTTCGTCCTCACTGAGCGCCTGCCAGCGAGCCTGACTGATTTCGGCGGTGAGGCGGGCGATCAGCAGACTTCCGCACAAAACAGCCAGCATTGGCGCGCCGCGCAGTCGGTCGCTGCTTGTTACGAGCACCAGGCCGAGAAGCAGCACCACGGCCCCCCAAACCCCGTCGCGAGGGCGGCTTAGCTCAACAGCAAGCAATGGCAGCAGCAGCACTCCTAGGCCAAAAAGCAGGCAGAGATCACCACTGAGGGTCGCCAGCATCTGCTCTCCCGTAACCGCCCCTATTCTGTGGTGAACCGTAAAATCCAGCACAAGCCCACCTGGCGGAATTGGTAGACGCGCTGGTTTTAGGTACCAGTGACCCAGGTCGTGGGGGTTCAAGTCCCCCGGTGGGCATTCACTTCCCTAATTTGTGGGGGGACTTTTTCAGAAGCGTTGCCTGACCTCGGGACGATTCAGAGCTGTGAGCAACAACAGCAGCTCACTCCTGTTCAGCCGAGGTACCGCTCGGTGCCGCGGGAGTTCGTGGATCCTCCAGAGGCTCTCAATCCAACTGTGGGCCTGTTCCTTGGGGGATATGCCCTTGCCGTTCTGACCATCTGGGGATGGTTTGCCGGTGGCTGGCCCTTGCCTGTGTTGCTGTGCACTGGATTTCTTTCGTTGCATCTTGAAGGCACCGTCATCCACGACGCCTGTCACAACGCTGCCCACCCCAACCGCTGGATCAACCAGGCCATGGGGCATGGTTCAGCTCTGTTGCTGGGCTTCAGCTTTCCTGTGTTCACCAGGGTTCACCTGGAGCACCACGCCCATGTGAATGATCCCAAGAATGATCCGGATCACATCGTCAGTACCTTTGGCCCGCTCTGGCTGATC
>QCTG01000059.1 GCA_003211235.1 Synechococcus sp. AG-673-B04 | reverse complement strand
GACCGGTAGATCGAACAGGCCAAGGCTCAGGTAGGCAACAGCGGCCAGCATGCCGGCCCTGGGGCCGCAAACCAGGGCGCAGAGCAGAAGTGATGGCACTTGCCAGGTGGCCGGCAGATCAACAACGGCGAGTGTTCCATCCGGCCAGAGCGACGCCACTGGGAGCAGACCCCCGATCACGATGAGCAGCAAACCCGCAAGGGCTCCGCTCCAGGTAGCAAGGGCCTTCACGCCACGCGAACATCTCGGTCCATCCTGCTCGAGAATGCAGGCGCTGCACAGGTTCTATGACTGTCTCCGTTGGTGATCGCTGTCGTCTGATCACTCGTCAGACTTACCTCAAAACCGCCGATCCGATGCCGATGCTGCGTCCGCCAGATCTTGTGGAGCAAGGCGAGGTCGGAGAAGTGATCGCTCTTCGTCCCCTGGAAACCGTCGCTGTCCGGTTTCGGCGAGGTGCTTTTCTGATCCCACTCGATCAGCTGGAGCTGCTCGAAACACCCCCCGACTGACGGCGTTCCCAGACAGATTCAAGACGCCTGAGCGTTGGTGCGGGTCCGCAGAGACTCAGGCGAGGTTGATTCAGCCAGCGTCCAGCGGCAACAAGAAGCTGCCTCGACGTCAATGTTTCCAGGCGGCTCAGGCAGCGTTGGTCGTGGTCATCCGGAAGTCCAAGGCCGTGCAACTGGGCACTGCGTTCAGCCCTCTGGGACGCTGTTTGAGATGCATGGGCCATCTGGCCGCGGTATTTCGCACGTGCCAGATCAAGCTCAGCTGATGTGAGTTCCCTTTCGGACAGCTCACACCAGCTGTCCAGCAGCAACGTAAGGGCCAATTCAGCACGCTCTGCGCTGCTGGATGCATACAACAGGAAAGGGGCTGCCCCCGCTCTGGCCGAGAGGTAGGCCCCAACGTCATAGGCGACCCCATGTTCCTCCCTCAGTCGCTGGAACAGCAAGCTGGACATTCCAGAACCCAGATGGCTCTGCAGCAGCCTCAGGGCGAGATCATCGTCATGGCTGTGGGAGCAGCAGGCCTGGCCAAGGGTCAGCACGACCTGTTCGGTGTCCATGGCTGTCGTCACGATGGTGGAATCCTTCTGCGGGCACCAATCAAGGAGTGGCTCCGGAGGCTGTTCCGTCGATTGCGTGGCAGGCCAGCGTTCGAAACCTTGGAGTTGTTTCAGATCGCCGTTGAGCTGATCCGGCCAGCAACCGGCCATCACAAGCACGGCTGGCCCCCTCGGCAGTCGGTGTGAGAGCTCCCTCAGTCGTTCAGGCGCCAGGTTCTCCAGATCGGTCTGGACACCCAGGGGGTCATGGCCATATCCGCTGGTCCCGTAAACCAGCTTGCGCCAGCTGTCGATGCCGATCTGAAAGGGATCCTCCCGCTGCCTCTGCAACGCCTGCAGACTCAGGGATCGCTCCAGTTCCAGCTGATCAGGAGGCAGCTGCGGTGCGGTGATCATCCATCCAAGTAACGGAAGGAGATCATCCACATCCTCCACCGTGCAACGGAGGCTCACCAAGAGCCCATCTTCGTGGGCATCGCTGCGCAACCCTGCTCCTCGCCCTTCAACCAAGTCCGCCAGTTGCAAAGGATCCAGTGGTCCGCATCCTCTGCTCAGACATGCGGCCAACAGCTGATGGCTGCCCCGCTCTCCCGGAGCGTCGCAGGCACTTCCCCAGGGAAGGAGCAATTTGGCTGCCATCACCCCAGGGGTCCTCAACGGGATCCGTTTCAACACGGGCAAGGGCATCAGTGGCGGCTCCCAGGGGTGGCAATCAGCGTGCAGGCTCGATCGGGATGCAACTGCTGCATCAGTTCAGCCTGAAGCCGTTCGGATGACCAGCTCCGCAGATGAGTCAAGGGATGAAGAAGGTTCTGCTCGCGTCCCCAAAGCCGATGGGATGCAGCCATGGATGCCACCTGTGCGCTCGACTCCAGGGAGTACCGCAAACCCTTGCCCACCAATTGTCTCCCGCGTTCAATCTCCATGGGAGTGAACAGCTCAGCGGTGGTGAGCTGTTCTTGAATGCAGGTTTCCACAGCCTCAAGGTGGGTTGGATTGCAACTGATCTCAAGCGTGATCAGGCTGCCCCGCTCGAGACTGGTGAGGTCCATATCCACTGTTTCGGCGATCTGCAGTTCTTCGCGCAGGCGGGCCACCAGACGGCTGCGTCGCCCTTCCCCCAGCAGAGTGGTCGCCAGGTCAGCCCCGACCACCCAGCACTGATCTGCGGCTGCAGCTCCGCTCCAGACCATCAACAGGCGCGCTGATTCCAGCCTCTCCACCTGGATGTGGTGACGACCAGGGCAGAGCTCCAGTCCCGAGTGTGATGAACGGGCCGTTGCCGCCGGCAGTGCAGCCAGAGGGGAGGTCTCGATGCTCTGTTTGAGACCGTCCACACCGCAACCGCTCACGGCAAGGCAGCAGTCGGAGCCTCGGTAACGCTGCTGGTGGAACCGGCGCATCGAGGCGGGCGTCATCGCCTTCAGGCTTTCGGGCCGTCCAAGAATGGGGCGGCCATAGGCATGTTGGGGACAGGCACGGCTCAATGTTTGCTGCAGAACCTGCTCGTCGGGCTGGTCTTCATACTGCGCGATTTCCTCGAGCACCACATCGCGCTCGAGATCGAACGTCTTCTCAGCCAACGAAGGATTCAGAACCAGATCAAGCAGCAGCTCGAGAGCCACAGAGGCCTGATCCGGAGGGATCAGCACGTGGAAGTGAACATCATCAAAACCCGTTGCAGCGTTGCTGCTGCCCCCAAGGGCTTCAATAGCTCTGTCGAATTCACCGGCGCCCAGTCGCTCGCTGCCCTTGAACACCATGTGTTCCAGAAAGTGAGCCATTCCCTCCTCCCCCGGCTCTTCAGAGGCGCTTCCAGCCCGGCACCAGAGATCCAGGCACAACAGCGGTGCATCTGGCATTTCCGCCGCAACGCAATGCACGCCATTCGCCAGCGTCCAATGGGTCAGCTCAGGGCTGGTGAAGGAGGAGATCAGAACTGCGTGGCAAAGTTCCATTCTGTGCCTTCCTCCTGAATGCCTCCCCGGCAGTCCGACCCTCCACAGGCGGTACCTCCTCTTGTGACGGCTTTGAACGGTGTGATCCGTTCAGCCTGGGAAGGATTGCCGGGATTAGAACCTCTTCCGGTCAACACTGGGCTGGATCGCATCGAGGGTGTTCTGGATGGTGAGGGGCTGTTGATCAGCAACGAGTTGCTCCGTTGCCGTGGAGTTCGCAAGATTCATCTTGAGCTCGCCCGCTTGGGGCGTGGTCTGCAGATCCTGCACTGTGTTTGGTTCCCCGATCCCTGTTTCGATCTGCCGATTTTCGGAGCAGACATCGTTGCCGGACCAGCCGGCGTTTCGGCGGCCATTGTCGACCTGTCTCCGGTCTCCGATGCCTTGCCTGCGTCGATTGATCTGGCCCTGGCGGCACTACCGCGTCCCCCCTTCCGCCAATCCCGCGATCTGCCTGGATGGGGAACCATTTTTTCACCTCATGTGTGCTTTATCCGTCCGGATGGGCCGGATGAAGAGGACCTTTTTCAACAACATGTCTCCAACGTTCTTGCGGTGCTCCACCAGGCAGTACGCGATGCCAGCGGCGAAGCTGAGGATGCGGCTTCTACGATCAATCGTTATGAGGGTCAGCTGAACTATTGCCTCCAGCAGAAACGCAACGACAAAACACGACGGGTGCTGGAGAAGGCTTTCGATGCGGACTGGGCCGATCGTTACATCGAATCTCTTCTGTTCGACAACCCTCCTCGACCGGAGTGATTTCAATACCGTCGCGCGCAATTCTGATTTTCGGAGTCGCGATTGCTGCTGTCGCTTGCGGCCCCCGACCAGCCGAGACGCCACCAGAACCAGCCCCCAGCGAAACCGTTTCACAGGCTTTTGAAGCTGTGGCTGCTCTTGGGCAGCTGGAACCAGAAGGAGATGTTCGAAAGTTGGCTGGCCCCAGCGCCAGCAGAGCCTTATCCCCTCGTATCACGGACCTGCTGGTGGACGAAGGAGAGATGGTGACCCGTGGGCAAGTGCTGGCTCGTTTCGACAACCGTGCAGGCCTACAGGCTGATCTGGATGAATTGGATGCGGAAATAGCCAGCCTGATGGAGGAGATCACCATGCAGGAACTGGAAGTGTCCCGATACGGCAAAGCAGCCCAATGGGGAGCTGCATCGCTGGTGCTCCTTGAGGAAAAGCAGAATGAATTGATTCGCCTTGAGGGTCGCCTGGACCAAGCCAGGGCGCGTCGAGGCGGTCTGAAAGCTGATTTCGACCGAAGTGAATTGCTTGCTCCCCTGGATGGCCTGGTGCTTGAGGTACACGCACGGGAAGGCGAAAAGCCCGGTGCTGAAGGAGTTCTCGATCTTGGAGCCAGCCAACGAATGCAGGCCCGAATCGAGGTCTACGAATCAGATATCGCCCGAATTGGCCTCGACCAATCGGTGAAACTGAGCAGCGAGAACGGCGGCTTCAGCGGTCACTTGAAGGGCCGTGTGATCCAGATCAGTCCCCAGGTTCAGCAGCGCGAGGTGTTGTCAACAGATCCCACCGGTGATGCCGATGCGCGCGTGGTGGAGGTCCTGGTGGCACTGGACGATGCCGATGCCCTTCGCGTGCTCCGGCTGGCTGGGTTGAAGGTGATCGCCCGGTTCGAACCATGAGAAACCTCTGGCAGGGGCGACGAATTCCTCTGTCCTGGTTGTTGCTGTCACGCCAGCCAGTCCGTCTGCTGGTGGCCCTGGCAGGCATCAGCTTTGCCGGGATTCTGATGTTCATGCAACTGGGTTTCAGGGACGGCCTTTTTGATGCCAGCGTCACGGTGCACCGGTTGTTTGATGCCGATCTGGTGTTGATCAGTCCCCGTTCCGCCAGTTCGATTCGGATGGCGGGTTTTCCACGCAGACGGCTGGTTCAGACCCTTGCTGATCCGGCGGTGGAGGGCGTGAGTCCCGTTCATTGGGGCCTGATGTTGTGGAGAAACCCGGAGACTCGCCTCAACCGCGCGATTCTCGCGTTGGGATTCAATCCAGACGATCCTTTTTTTGTTGATCCCAGCCTTTCGCAGAAGACGGAAGCACTCAAACAAAAAGGTCGAATCCTCTTCGATCAGTTGTCTCGCCCCGAGTTCGGCCCC
>QCTG01000058.1 GCA_003211235.1 Synechococcus sp. AG-673-B04 | reverse complement strand
ATGAGCCTTGCCGTTGAACTTTTGATCGCAGCGGCAGACGTCTCCATTGCGCTTCTGGTGGCAACTTCACTGCCATGACCCGTTGCGCCCATTGGCGTTAGGCGTCCACTGGGGCGCACAATCAGGGCACACAAAAGGCCCTCCCGAAGGAGAGCCAAAAACAACAACCCTTCATTGGCTGTGGTCGGTTTGTGTAAGCCTTTAAATCAGAAGTAGATCTTGCCGCCACCCCAAGCCGTTCCCTGCACTTTGGGAGCCACCAGGATGTAACCGGCCATCAAACGCAACTCTTCGTCGGTGAGATCTCTCATGGCTGGATACAGCTCGGCATCGCGCATGCTTGGGTGTAGGTCAGCAATGCTGTATTCGCCGTCGTACGAGGTGGGATCTCTCATGTAATCCACCAGGGCGTCGACGTTGTCACGCGCTGGTGTTGCCAAGGCCAGGGTCTCAGGGTCCAATCCCACGTTGTGATTGGTTTTGGTGATGCCGCCGGCATGACAGGTGCCGCAGCTGGTGTTGAACACCTTGCGACCGGTATTGAATTCCTGTTCGCTGAAGGTGACTTGAATCCCTTCAGGATCCGCTGGAACCGTGAGGGTCTCCGCGTCCCAACTGGCTGCATCAGCCTGGGGTGTGAACACCAGCCCAATCAAAACGGGAACAATGATCAGAAGCCCCTTCAGGGACCGCTGCAGATAGGAAAGAAGAGAGGCCATGAAGGATGCCAGGGGTTGACGCACAAACCGCACAAGCTCTTGTATCACGGCAAGCCGGCCGTTCGTGGGCGAATCACGAACTATTGCAGCGGGGCTTTACCTCGAGGCTGAGGAAGTCTTTGGCCAGAACGGTGTTGGGAAAGATGGCCTGGGCCTCCTGAAGGAGGTCGTTGGGGGTCACTGAATTGCCTGGAACGTAACGAGGGCTCAGGTGCGTCAGCACCAGTTGACCAACCCCGGCTTCCGCGGCGGTCTGGGCCGCCATGGTGCTTGTGGAGTGCTGTTTTTGAAACGCCATCTCCGATTCGGCATGCGCGAATGTTGATTCATGGATCAGGAGGTCGGCACCTCGGGCCAATTCCACGGCCGCCTCGCTGAAGACGGTGTCAGTGCAGTACACAACACTCACCCCGGGTCGCTCCGGGCCGCAGAGGGTGGTGCCATCGATCGTGCGACCGTCCGAGAGGGTCACGGTCTCGCCGCGTTTGAGTTGGGCATACACCGGCCCTGGTGGAATCTCCAGGGCCCTGGCCTGGTCGATATCGAATCGCCCGGCCAGTGGCTTCTGCTCCACGCGATAGGCGTAGGCCGGCACCCGATGGGTGAGAGGCGTGCAGCGAACGATCAGGTCGGCGTCCTCAAACACCACGCTGCCCTGCTCGGCGGCGGGACGCACCCGGTGTACCTCAAGGGGATAGCCAATGCGGGTGGAGCTGTTGGCCAGGGCTCCCTTCAGGAAGCTTTCCAGGGGGTCAGGCCCATAGAGGTCGATGCCCTCGTTGCTGTTTCCGGCCAGTCCGAGGCTGGCGAGAAGACCCGGCAGGCCAAACACATGGTCGCCATGCATGTGGGTGATGAACACCCGCCTCAGCTGTGACAAGCGCAGATCGCTGCGCAGGAACTGATGCTGCGTGCCTTCGCCGCAGTCGAACAGCCACATCTCCGAGCGTTGCGGCAGCCGAAGTGCCACGGCTGAAACGTTGCGAGCCCTGGTGGGTACGCCGGAGCTGGTTCCGAGAAAGGTGACCTGCAAGGCCGCTGATCCTCAGTCGTCATGCTGCCATCTAGCTGGCCCTGGACATGCGGGCCACACTGGGTGAGGTTCTGGTGTTGTGTGCGTTTCGCTCCGGTTCTGGTTCTGGGGGCTTGTGCGGCCTTCAGCCTGATCTTTCCCGCTGCCGCCGTACCGCTGGGGAGAGAGCCCCAGATGCGGGTTCTGGTGCAGGAATCGTCACGGCTTTCCCTGCGATCCGATGGGGATCGGCTTCTCCAGGTGAGTGGTCTTCCCGGAGGCAGACGCCAGCTGCGTCGGATGACAGTTCAGCTACAGGCTGGCCAGCTGAATGTTGATCTGGATGGCCGGCGCCATTCGTTCCCGATCATCAGTGAGCTTCGGATCACGAACCAGGATCCCAGAGGCATCTGGCTGGGGCCGAGGCGTTATCGCGGCGTGCTTCACCTCAGTGCTGCGGGGGGGACTCTTCGCGCGATCAACCATCTCGGTATTGAAAGTTATCTGCCCAGCGTGGTGGGAAGCGAGATGCCTCACCGGTGGCCACTGGCAGCCCTGCAGGCCCAGTCGGTCGCTGCGCGCACCTATGCATTGCGCAAGCGCAACCAAGGTGGGCCATGGGATGTGAAAGCCACCATCTCCAGCCAGGTGTACAAGGGCGTGGAGTCGGAAACCCCCAGCACGTTGAAGGCGGTTGCGAGCACACGCTCGCTGGTGTTGGTGCATGGAGGGAAGCTGATCAATGCGGTGTTCCACAGCAGTTCCGGGGGCGCCACCGAGGCCAGCGGCATGGTGTGGCGCCAGCAGTTGCCCTATCTAGTGAGCGTGCCTGACCACGATCAGCACAGCCCCATGCATCGCTGGCAGCAGCGTTTTGATCCGGTGGGTCTGCGTCAACGATTGCCGGAGACCGGTGGGGTGGATGCGGTGCAGGTGCTGAGCCGTTCGAGCAGCGGTCGGGTGCGCCAGGCGCGATTGCAGGGACCTAGGGGCTCGCTGATGCTCACCGGGGCGGACCTGCGCAGTCGACTTGGACTCAAAAGCACCCTGGTTGAGTTCGAGTTAGTGCCAGCGAGATCAACTTCCGCTCTGGCAACGGCATTGCCAGTGAAACCGCAACGGAAGGCATCACGGATCCATCAGCTCACGGCATCGGTGCGGGGGAGCAGGCATAACAGCTCATTTCTGGTAGCGCCACCCCCGCCGCTGCGACGGGGGATGCAACCCCGACGATCCGTTGCGGGTTTGCAGCTACTGGTGCGCGGCCAGGGCTATGGCCATGGGGTTGGCATGAGCCAGTGGGGGGCCCATGGTCTGGCCCAGCGTGGTGCAGACTTTCGCTCCATCCTGCGCCATTACTACCGCGGTGCTGATGTGATGCCTTACCGGCGTTTCCACGTTCCAACCCTGGCGCAGGTCGCCCCATTCGAGCCACGTTGGAGGGGTTGATGCGGCTGCGCCGTTGACCTGTTCATCCTTGCAACTTCGTCGCTTCGATGCGGCGATGTCTCTATGCAACTCCCTCGTGGATGTGTTGGAGCAGGAGCTTCGTCAGCTGTTGACCCATGGGCCTGCGGCGCGTCCCCTCGGGTTGGCCACAGGTCGCACCATGGAGCCCGTCTATGCCGGATTGGTGAAGCGTTTGCAGGGTTGGTCCGCCACCGACCGCCAGCGGTTGCCCCTGGTCTGGTCCAGTTTCAACCTGGACGAATACATCGGACTGGCGAGCAGAGATCCGCGCAGCTACCGCGCGTTCATGGACACCTGGTTGGGCCAACCGCTGCAGCTGACGTCCTCATGCCTGCGTGTTCCGGAAGGGCAGGCGATGGACCCGATTGTTGCGGCTGAGGACTACTCCCGCGATGTGCAGGCCAGCGGAGGCATCGGGCTGCAGTTGCTGGGCTTGGGTGCCAACGGGCATGTGGGCTTCAACGAGCCCCCTTGCGGTCCGGAGCAGGGGTGTCAAGTGGTCACCCTGTCGGAAGCGACCCGACATCAGAACGCGTCGATGTTCGGTGGAACTCCAGCGGCCGTTCCCCATCAGGCGATCACGCTGGGTGTGGCTGAAATCCTGGCTGCCCGGGAGATTCACCTGGTAGTGACCGGTCGATCCAAGGCGCTGATCCTGGCGCGTTTGCTTGAGATGCAGCGGCCTGACCCGTCTCTTCCTGCCAGCTGGCTTCTCGAACACCAGCGTGTGCAGCTTTGGGCTGATGCCGAGGCGCTCTCACTAGCGTGACCGACCTTCTGGCCGGAGCATGAGCATCGATCCCGTGGAGCGGGGCCTGGAACAGAGTTTCGAGGCCGAGCGCTGGCGACGCTTCATTCACGACTGCAAGGACATCGAGCAGCTGCGCGATTTGGCCCTGGCTCTGGTTCAGCAGCTGGCGCAGCAGAAAGCTGCAAGCGCCTGGATGGCGACCCGGGCATCCGAATCGGAGAACGCCAAGCTGGAGATGCTGGCCAGCCTGATCCGTGAGCGTTCCGGGTCGGCAGATCAATCCTCCGATCAGGGGGAGTGATCTTGGGTGTCCGAGCCAGAGGATCTCAGGGTCCTCTGGCATCGGTTCCGCTGAATATCAGCTGTGGTCTTTCTGCCAACGGCTGAGGTTGGCTGGGGAAAATTTGTGGCCGTGTCGTGCCGCCACTTTCACCACGCAGGAGTTGTCTTCACCGCATCGCTGCACCTCGGTGCGGATGTTGTCGTTGCTCTGAACGCGCGACATGAAAGTTTCGAGCTGTTTCATCGACATGGGAACCTCCGGATGGGGTGCCCCCGGCGTAGCTGTAGCTACCAGAAGAGACCGTGCTCGCAAGGTTTGATCCCGATTTCCCTTGCGATTGACCGGCCTGGTCAGCTGCTGAGTTCCAGATCATCGGGAAGATCGAGGTTGGCGTTGACGCTGCGCACGTCGTCGAGTTCATCGAGGCAATCGAGCAGCTTGAGGGCTTGTCGTGCCGTATCGGCATCGTGGATGGGGGCCGTGGTGATGGCCGTCCAGTTGTGCCCCCACTCCCGCACATCCCAGCCCTGGCCCCGCAGGCCGTCCTGCAGTGATTCGAGCGCGGCAAAGGGGCCATGCACCACCGTTTCCTCGTCCTGCAGCTCATAGCCGTCGGCGTCCAGTTCCAGAAGCCCCTCCAGCAAGCGTTCTTCATCCGCAGCTGCCGCAGTGATCGTGACCTCACTGCGGTGGTTGAAGAGATAGCCAACACAACCGTTCTCGCCGAGATTTCCACCGTTCTTGCTGAAGGCCAGACGCAGGTCGGCTGCCGTGCGGTTGCGGTTGTCGGTCAGGGCTTCCACCAGCACCGCCATTCCCCCTGGGCCATAGCCCTCGTAGCGCACCTCTTCCAGCTGCATCCCATCAGCGCTCTGGCCAGCTCCTTTGGCGATGGCCCGCTCGATGTTGGTGGATGGCATGCCCGCTGATTTGGCTTTGCTGATTGCCGTGCG
>QCTG01000057.1 GCA_003211235.1 Synechococcus sp. AG-673-B04 | reverse complement strand
CCAGCGGATCTTGAAACACCTCTAACCGCCTGGATCAAGGCTGGATCAGGTCATCCACCTGGCGTCCTTCTTGAATCTGTAGAAGGAGGGGAGACCCTCGGTCGATGGAGTGTGATTGCCTGCGACCCCCTGTGGACTGCAAGCGCCCGTGGGGACTTGCTCCAACGCCGATGGCGAGATGGTCGTGAGGACTCCCTGAAGGGCAACCCCTTTGAAAGCCTCCGGCGCTGCCTGGCTCCGTACAACTGCGTCAGCCTGCCTGGCCTGCCACCTCTTGGGCAGCTCTACGGAATGTGGGGCTATGAACTAATCCAGTGGATCGAACCCACGGTTCCGGTGCATCCCCGCACGGCGGCTGATCCTCCGGATGGAATCTGGATGCTGATGGACGCGATCCTGATTTTCGATCAGGTGAAACGACAGATCACCGCTGTTGCCTACGCCGATTTGTCGGACAGCCGCGACGAGGATGAAGCCTGGGATATGGCCCTGAATCGCATCCAGTCGCTGAGAGACAGGATGAATGCACCGCTGCCACCGGTGGATCCGCTCCGATGGGATGGATCGGCCAAAACTCTTCCTGAGGTGAGCAGCAACCGCAGTCAGGATGAATTCGAGCAGGCGGTTCTCACAGCGAAGGAACGCATCTCCGCCGGTGATGTGTTCCAGTTGGTGATCAGCCAGCGCCTGGAAACCAAGGTCCAGCAGACACCACTGGAGCTGTATCGCAGTCTGCGGATGGTGAATCCATCGCCGTATATGGCTTTTTTCGATTTCGGCGACTGGCAGCTGATTGGATCAAGTCCGGAGGTGATGGTGCAGGCGGAACCAGCTGCCGATGGCGTTCATGCCGGACTGAGACCAATTGCCGGCACCCGTCCCCGCGGACGATCACCGCTGGAGGATCGCGAGCTGGAGGCCGATCTTCTGGCGGACCCGAAGGAACGCGCAGAGCACGTCATGCTGGTGGATCTTGGCCGCAACGACCTGGGACGCGTCTGCCAGCCGGGCAGCGTCGCCGTGGAGGATCTGATGGTGATCGAGCGGTATTCCCACGTCATGCACATCGTCAGCCAGGTGGAAGGTCGGCTGACGCCGGATCACGACGTATGGGACCTGCTGATGGCTTCATTCCCGGCAGGCACTGTGAGCGGAGCGCCAAAAATACGGGCCATGCAGCTCATCCATGAACTGGAGCCCGATGCCCGGGGCCCGTACTCCGGGGTGTACGGCTCGGTGGACCTTAGCGGTGCTCTGAACACAGCCATCACGATTCGGACCATGGTGGTGCAGCCCGATGGTGCAGGTGGCTGCCGCGTGAAAGTGCAGGCCGGAGCAGGTGTAGTGGCAGATTCCAAACCAACGGCTGAATTTGAGGAGACTTTGAACAAAGCCAAAGGCATGCTCACGGCCCTTGCCTGCCTGAACGCCTCCGATTCATGAGCACCCCGCTGCTGCTCAAAGGTTTCGAAGTTGAACTGTTCACCGGACGCGATGACGGCTCCCATGTGGGCGTTGCCGCGGAGGTTGCGCAGGAACTTCCCGACTTCGTCACCGAGCCGGACCATCGCAATCTCGAGTACATCACCGCTCCGACCAGCTCCTATGCCGAGTTGCCGGAACTGCTGCTGCAACCCCGTCGCCGCCTGCGCGACTGGTTGCAGCAACGCAACCTCACCCTGCTTCCAGGGAGCACACTCAGTCGTGGAGACACCCGTCGATTCGAACGTTCGGACCCCACCAATCCTTATCACGACTTAATCGAGCAGAGCTACGGCACGAGGGTTGTCACCGCCAGCATCCACATCAATCTCGGCATCACGGATCCCGAGTGGCTGTTCGCTGCTGTTCGCCTTGTGCGCTGCGAAGCAGCACTATTCCTGGCGCTCAGTGCCAGTTCTCCTTTTCTGGATGACGAGGTCACGGGTCAACACTCCCAGCGGTGGAGGCAATTCCCCCTGACCCCAAAGAAGGTTCCCCTGTTCCTGAACCACAGCCATTACATCCGCTGGGTGGAAGAGCAACTGGCGGAAGGACTGATGCGAAATGAACGTCACCTCTGGACCTCGGTCAGACCGAACGGACCGCGCCGGCCCTACGACCTCAACCGCCTGGAACTGCGCATCTGTGACCTGGTGACCGACCCCGCGGAACTGATCGCGATCACGGCACTGCTGGAACTGCGACTGCTGCAGCTGCGTGATGCACCGCAACAGCTGGATCCCATCCGCTCCAGCCGGCTCACAGCCGAAGAGCTGGCAACGATGGCGGATGCCAACGATGCCGCCGCCGCACATCAAAGCCTTGATGCCACGCTGCACCGCTGGCAAGACGGCTCCTCCGTGACCTGTCGTGCCTGGATCGAGGAGTTGCTCGATCAGATTTCACCTCTGGCCCAACAACACAACCTGCTCAGCCAGCTCCGTCCCATCGACGACCTGCTCCGCAACGGCAATCAGGCCATGCGCTGGATCCATGCCGTCGAAACCGGCACGAGCATCAGTGCCCTGCTGCAGCAGGGCAGCTTGACCATGAGCGACCAGGAGCAGCGGTCCACTCCCATGAGCGGTGCTTTGGGATGATCATGGGTAACGACGAGACAAGCGGAGCGTCAATGCCCCAGTCCACCGCCAATGCCCCCGCAGGCGAACAGCCCAGGGTCAATGGTGGCGGCCCGGGAGCCAGTCGTCTGCTTCAACACCGGCTGAAACTGGTCGAAGACCTCTGGCAAACGGTTCTGCGCAGTGAGTGTCCTCCTGAGCAGAGCGAAAGGTTGCTCCGGTTGAAGCAACTCTGCGATCCAGTTGCCTTGGAAGGCCGCGACGGTGAAAGCAGCAGTGAGGCCATCGTCGAGCTGATCCGCACCATGGATCTCTCAGAGGCGATCGCCGCGGCCCGGGCGTTCTCGCTGTACTTCCAGTTGATCAACATCCTCGAGCAGCGCATCGAGGAAGACAGCTATCTCGACAGTCTTCAGCCGGGTCCCGGCCAGAACGACGTCAAATCGGACCCCTTCGATCCCTTCGCACCACCTCTCGCCAGCCAGACCGACCCGGCGACATTCGGCGCGGTGTTCGAGCGGCTGCGACGGATGAATGTTCCACCGGCGCAGGTGGAGACACTGCTGCGGGAGCTGGACATTCGACTGGTCTTCACCGCCCATCCCACCGAGATCGTCCGACATACCGTTCGTCATAAGCAACGGCGGGTAGCCAACCTGCTGAAGAGGTTGCAGTCCGATGCACCGCTGACCCGCTTTGACGAAGATGATCTTCGTCGTCAGCTGGAAGAGGAGATCCAGTTGTGGTGGCGCACTGATGAGCTGCACCAGTTCAAACCCACCGTTCTGGATGAAGTTGATTCAACCCTCCACTACTTCCAGCAGGTGCTGTTTGACGCCATGCCGCAACTGCGGCGGCGCCTGACATCCGCACTTCAACGCCACTACCCAGACGTTCAATTCCCCCAGGCATCGTTTTGCACTTTCGGATCCTGGGTGGGTTCCGATCGAGACGGAAATCCTTCGGTCACGCCAGCTATCACCTGGCGGACAGCCTGTTATCAACGCCAACTGATGCTGGAGCTGTACATCAGTTCCGTTCAGGCGCTGCGCAACCAGCTGAGCATTTCCATGCAATGGAGTCAGGTTTCTCCTGCGCTGCTGGAATCTCTGGAAATGGACCGGTTGCGGTTTCCGGAGATCTACGAACAGCGTGCTGCGCGCTATCGACTGGAGCCTTACCGGCTAAAGCTCAGCTACATCCTGGAACGCCTCCAACGCACCCTGGCCCGCAACAACCAGATGGCGGAGGCGGGCTGGCAGGCACCGAAGGACCTCAGCAATGGGACAGTTCAGGACGGTCTACCCGGCCAAGAAGCTCTTCACTACACCGAAATTGCTCAGTTCCGCAGTGATCTCGAACTGATCCGCAACAGCCTCGTCAGCACCGAATTGAGCTGTGAGCAGCTCGACACCCTCCTGCATCAGGTTCACATCTTTGGGTTCTCGCTGGCCACGCTCGACATCCGCCAGGAGAGCACCCGTCACAGCGACGCGATCGATGAACTGACGGGCTATCTCCAGCTTCCATGCCGCTACAACGCGATGGGGGAATCTGAGCGGGTGGCATGGCTGCTGCAGGAGTTGCAGACGCGCCGACCACTCATTCCGGCTGCGATGGATTGGTCGGAAAGCACTGCCGAGACCTTCGCTGTGTTCAGGATGCTGCACCGCCTCCAGGAGGAATTCGGTCAGCGGATCTGCCACTCCTATGTGATTTCCATGAGCCACACCGCCTCCGACCTGCTGGAGGTGATGCTGCTCGCGAAGGAGACCGGCCTGGCGGACCCCCAGGCGGGGACGGCTTCACTGCTTGTTGTTCCACTGTTTGAAACCGTCGAGGACCTGCAGAGGGCACCGGAGGTGATGAAGGGCCTGTTTGAAACGGAGCTGTATCGCAAGCTTTTGCCAGTGGTAGGCAACCAACACCAGCCCTTGCAGGAGCTGATGCTGGGCTACTCGGACAGCAACAAGGACTCAGGTTTTCTCTCTAGCAACTGGGAAATCCATCAAGCCCAGATCGCGCTTCAGGAATTGGCCAGCAGTCACAGCGTCGCCCTGCGGCTGTTCCATGGCCGCGGTGGATCCGTGAGTCGCGGTGGAGGGCCTGCTTATCAGGCGATCCTGGCCCAACCGAGCGGCACCCTTCAGGGTCGGATCAAGATCACCGAACAGGGCGAGGTGCTGGCCTCGAAGTACAGCCTGCCTGAACTGGCGCTCTACAACCTGGAAACGGTCACCACCGCTGTGGTGCAGAACAGCCTGGTGACCAACCAACTGGATGCCACTCCCAGCTGGAACCAGCTGATGACCCGCGTGGCGACCCGTTCGCGTGAGCACTACCGCGCACTGGTGCATGACAACCCAGACCTGGTTGCCTTCTTCCAGCAAGTCACCCCGATCGAGGAGATCAGCAAACTACAGATCTCCAGCCGCCCTGCTCGCCGAAAGACCGGCGCAAGAGACCTGTCCAGCCTTCGGGCCATTCCATGGGTTTTCGGCTGGACTCAGAGCCGGTTTCTGCTTCCCAGTTGGTTCGGAGTCGGCACCGCACTGGCCGCGGAGGTCGACTCCGAACCCGAACAACTCGATCTGCTCCGCCGGCTGCACCAGCGATGGCCCTTCTTCCGGATGCTGATCTCGAAGGTGGAGATGACCCTGTCGAAGGTGGACCTTGACCTCGCGCACCACTACATGAACAGCCTCGGCAAAACCGAGCAGCGCGAAGATTTCGAAGCGATCTTCCAAGTGATCGCCGACGAGTACGACCGCACCCTCAAGCTGGTGCTTTCCATCACTGGCCAGGAGCGTCTGCTGGGGGCGGACCAGAATCTGCAACTTTCGGTTGATCTGCGCAATCGCAC
>QCTG01000056.1 GCA_003211235.1 Synechococcus sp. AG-673-B04 | reverse complement strand
CTTGTCCCAGGTGCGCTGAATCAGCTTTTCGCCCAGTAATTCCTTTTTTAGGGCCGTTATTAGTGTCTGCAGCGCTTTCGGTGTCAGATGCGTGGAGCTGTTGGCATCAAGCCCATTTGGATCTGGCCACTTGAAAGTGCCAGCCATCACGTCATCAAAAATCTGAGCGGCTTCGGTTGCTGCTTGCAGTGCGGTTGCAGCACCTGGTGGTGATTGCAGCGTTATCGCTCTGCGTTTTGATCCTGCGCCTTGAGGTTCATCTGGTCGTGGCGGAAATTCTGATGAAACGACCCGTAGTCGATCGCGCTTGTGCTCGATATTCCAACCAGCTCTGCCTTGGCGATGACGCTTAAAACCTTGCTTAGGTCATCAAGCCAACCTGCTCTGGTGGTTGCCAAAACGCCTTGAGGGTGAAATCTGAGTGAAATCTTGCATGACCCTGACGGGTTTGCAATGGTTCTGACTGATCTCAACCGATGAGACAAAACAGCAGAAGCACTGCCGCAACTGAATTAAAAACCCAGATGCCGCAGTGTGTCTGGTAACGCCCCCTGCTGGATTCGAACCAGCGGCCGACTGCTTAGAAGGCAGATTGTAGAAAGCGCTAGATTTCAGTTGCAGCTTGGATTCTGTGGGTCGCTACTATGGCTGAGTTTGCAAAATTGTTTGCATTTTAGGGCTTTAGGGGCTTCATTTGCAAACGAGAGCAACTGCTTGTTCGGCAGTTGCTCTTTCAAGTTCTCGAGCAACAGATCCCGCTGCAGGTGAAACAGGCATCGCCCCATCGCGGTGATGGCACCCCTCAGGTCGTATTCCCCCAGCACCTCGACGCATCTGGCCATGTCGAGGTGATCACCCCAGGGAATCGGCATGCCGGAGCAGCTACAGCGGTCAGTTTGATCTGACCTCGTGTTGTCCGGAGGGATAGCTCAGCTGGTCATGCTCTCTTCCAGTTCGACGTATTCCTCATCGCTGAGTCCCGGCATGATCGTCGCCGTTACGCCAAGACCCTTGGTCCAGGGATAAGTGTGCTTCTGCACTGCTGCCAGGTTGTCGGCTTCCACCAACAGCGCGCCTCCACCGGTGTGAGGGTGGATTTGACGCGCCAGGACTTTGAAGCCGGTGTATTCGTCCATGGGCTTACCGCCCTTGATGTAATCCACGATCGCCTGGGTGTACTTCTCGTTGGTGGGATCAGGAGCGCACCACTGGATCAAGAAGCGAGCCATCCAAATGCATTCAGAGATGGGCAAATCCTCGCCGTAACAGCTAGATCCCAAGGTATTAATCCGAACATCCGGCTTGCCCTTCTTCCACCCGGTTCGATCCGGGTGACCCCGATCAATCGGGGTGGGGACATCACCACCAGACGTGCTCACGGAAGCGTCCGGAGATTTCCAGCATTAGCTGGATTGAATTTTTCCCATGGATCCAGCCGAGATCATCAAGGGGAGCAGCCAGCAGGAATGCCGCAGAAAGCTTTGCGACCAATGGACGATGCCTGCCTCCTGTTAGCTACGTCACCACTCGACGAAATTTTTCCTGACAAGGTGAGACCAGATGAATCTCTCTAGTGGCTGCTGCTTATCTCAACAACGTCCGTGTGCTCTGTAAGGAGGGTTGCGAGGAAAAATTCATCGCAGAAACTGAGCAATGGGTCAACCCACAGGGCATGTTGGACGCCTATTGGGCAAAGACTGGAGAGCGCAGCTACTGCTTTGTAGGTCTATGGGACAGCGAAGAAAGCCTGGTCGCTGCACGTCCTCAAATGATCGAGCACCTGAACAAGGTCCGGGAGTTATTTGAGGAGCTATCTCCTGAGCTGGGTGTCACCGATCCTGTTTCTGGATCAGTGGTGACCCATAAAGGCTGATTGCAGGCTCGATGCGATGCCATCGACCATTGAGGTGATGCTCATGTCATCTCAGAACTTCCTTGGGTATGGAGGGTTCCCTGCCATCTCAACGTTGATCTCCCTGCAGATGTTCATCCATGCCCCCAATCCGAAGTTCACGCCATTGGGGCCGTCAATGAATTCTTGAAATTCCTCTGCTGTGATCCCCTCGCGCACTTCCCAGATGCAGAAGGCAGGACCTTCAGGGCCAATGGGACAGAACGAGTGGTTGTAAAACCCTGCTTCTAGGTTTTTGGCGACTGCCTCATCCCAGCCACCACCTGGAGCCATAGCTGCTTGTGCCGTCTCCCACCACTGCTGCGCTTTGCCTGCGCGGAACTCGTGATGAACGTGAAAGAACTTGGATGCCATGAAGCGGTTGGCTTTCGGCACATCCTCGGTTGAGAACTCAGCCTTCGTTGTCTCTTGCAGCACTCCGCAGCAACTGAAAACGGTTCGGTTGGGTGTCATCCACCGGTGCGCTTATCACCAGTTGATGGATGTGCAAAAAGTGCATATCACTCGAAGGAGGGAGAAGACCTCTACTCCCTAACCCTTCCCGTGTGGTCTACCTGCAGCTCTGCTGTCTAAATACCACTGATGAGCCTCCTCGGGGGTGTTAAACCCTCCCTGGGAGTGATATTTACCAGCGATTTTTCTCATGGTCGACCACGCATCAATGGCGTTATGCCGCAACATTCTTGCCGGCTCAGGCGACCAGCTGATCGTTGTTTGCTGCGGTTTCGCGTTGCCGTAGGGAGACAACCTTGTTGGTCTCGATGGCGTACTTCACCCAGCGGTAGGAGCGTGCGCCAGGACGGGGAGCAGCGTTGATCGGTTCAGGGCTGGCATAGCTGTTGCCGCGATAACGCAGGATCCGCATCAGTGCTTTAAAAACAGCGGCAAGCTTTTCAGGCTTGACTCCTTTTCATGGGTTCCGCAGGGCACATGTTGAATGTTCCTGCTGGTTGCTGGCTCAACCCATCACTCCTCCTGAACAGGGTTGCGTGGGCTGCAACCGTCCGGTAGTCCCAATTCACGTCGAGGAAAGGCCCTCTAACGGCTCAATACTGTTTATGCCGTCATCGTGGGGCGTATTGATCTGGGAGCCGGTTGTCGCGTTGGAAGGGGAAAAACAAAAAAAGATTCCCAGCCACCAAACCCGCCGTAATGATGACCGCGGCGGTTAGCTCGAGGTTTTCAAACCTGGGGGATCGCATCAGCGAATTGCACTAATCAAGATTCAAAGAACTGCTGTCCCGAGGGTTGCTAGCGACCTAGTGACCAGTTGTAGCGCTTGACGAATGGCCAAGGGTCGCTTGAAGCGTGAATACGTCGACTCCCCTCTGTACCGCGTGTTTGGCATGGCTGTGCCTCAGCTGATGCGGATGGACGTGGAACCCTGCTGCTCGTCCCCATTTTCGGCAGACATCTCCGATGGCTTGCCTTATGAGGTTTCCCTTTCCGCGGGGGCTAGGGAATACATAAGCCTCAGCTTTGCCGCGGCCCAGGCCCTCGAATAAAGCCAGCGTGTCGCTTGAAACGCGGACCGCTCGTCTTTTAGATCCTTTGCCAAAGAGGTGGATTTGTCCCCGGTCATCGAGAACCTCGATGTCTTGCCATCTGATAACCGCGATCTCAGAGACCCTGCAACCCAACAAATAGGAGCCCCTGACAAAGACCGCCGGGGCAAATCCATTGCCGTTCCTTCGAAACACGCTATTGAATGAAAGAGCTTCCCCACAACGCGCGTGCTCGCCCTGGAGGACTACCGCCAAGCAGTGCAACTGGATCAACCGATGACGACCATTAACTCCCAAGAACTGCTAGACGCCAAAAAACAACATCGGCTAACGCTGAAGCTGTTATCAGATTTCAGTGGTTCAGCAACTGCAGAATATTTGAGAACCGCGCCGGACAAGGCTCGTAGAGCCCTATATGCGCTAATGATCCAGGCTCGACCGTTTCAATTCAGCAACGCAGAGCTAGCCAAAGTGGACATACTGCTTGCCAGCGAGAGGTATAATAGATCCCCCCATCAGATCCAGAAACGCACCGATCAAGAAAGGCGCACTCAGTTGAAATTGTGGCGTGGGGATATCACGACGCTCGCCTGTGACGCTATCGTTAATGCAGCAAATAGTGAACTGTTGGGATGTTTTCGACCGGATCATCCCTGTATTGATAATGCTATTCATGCCAAAGCCGGGCCTCGCTTGAGAGACGACTGCGCCCGAATCATGCAGCTTCAAGGCTACCGAGAAGCCACTGGCGAAGCCAAAATAACGCGAGGTTACCACCTCCCAGCAAGTTTCGTACTTCATACCGTCGGACCTATTCACAAAGGGGATGATCGCTTAGGAATTGAAAGCAAAATGCTGGCCCGAAGTTATACATCATGCCTCAAACTGGCATCACAGATTTCAGCCATTAAATCTCTTGCTTTTTGCTGCATTTCGACTGGCATCTTTGGTTTTCCCGCAGCAGTAGCAACCCAGATTGCCATAGAAACGGTAACTAAGTGGACCAACACATATCCCGACAGGTTTAATACAATTGTGTTCAATGTGTTTTGTGAACGAGACCAATATCTTTACGAACAAGCTCTTGGGAGCTATCACCATGCCTGAGCTAAGAGGGAATCCACGAATCGCGCTTGCGACGGAAGCAATTCGGTCAGCCGAAGTCCTAGTCATTGGTGCTGGTGCAGGACTGTCTGCAGCCGCGGGATATGACTTCACCAATTCAGAAAAATTCGCCCGTGATTATCCAGGAATGCTCCAGCACGGCTTCACTGAGAAGATACAAATGATGGCAAATTTCTCGGTAGGAGAGAACATTCTCTGGGGCTATTATCTACAGAACGTTGCGGAAACGCGCTTTGACAACGGTGAACCCCATCCTGTACACCAGGCATTAAGACAACTAAGCGAGCTGTTCAAAGATTGGTTTGTCGTGACCACGAATGTTGATGCCTTGTTCCAACGCAATGGATTTGATCAGCGCCGCATTTACACGCCCCAGGGTGATTATGGGCTAGGCCAGTGCAGAAGTGGCTGCACCCAAGAGACATGGTCCAGCAAGCCCTGGATAGACAACCTGCTAAACCAAGTGGATCGCAGTACACAAAAATTGGCTGACGAACTCATACCGCGATGCCCCAACTGCGGTGGACCTACATTTTTCAATGTGCGCTGTGCCTCCTGGTTTGTCGACAAACCCTGGTTAGAAGGGAGACTGCGCTGGGAAGCATGGCTCAAGCGAAACAGAACCCAGAAAGTCCTCTCCATCGATATTGGATCTGGCTTCAATACACCGATGTGGGTGCGTTGGCCATTGGAGAAAATCACAAGTCGAAATCCACAAAGCACACTTATCCGGATAAACCGTGACCATCCTGATATCCCCAAACAGATAGAAGCGCAATCAATATCCTTTCAGGAGGATCCATTGAATGTGCTGAATAGCATTCTTGAAGATCTTTAACAATCAGAAAGTCAAGATTCCCTCAAATCAAGGCAGATAAATCATCAAAGGATCGAAAAGCAGGGGGCGTTATGTGTCGCTATCCATCTCCCGATAAAACACCTCACACTAATCACGCCCCGCCAAGTGCGGGGTTTTTATTCCTCTGGAGCCTTGGCGTCACCGGCTTCCGCATGAGCTAAAAAACCCCACTCGTAAGAGCAGGGCTTTCAGTGTTCTGCCGGGGGATCGATCAGTCCTCAATTTCATAAACTGCCCTGCTTTCCCTTTTCAGGTTTTGCATGGCTTTCAGCGGTTAAGCATCAGGCTC
>QCTG01000055.1 GCA_003211235.1 Synechococcus sp. AG-673-B04 | reverse complement strand
TGCACACCTCTCCCATCCCATCGACTTGAGAGAGTTCCATTTCTGGAGAGCCTCAGCACGACTCATCAGCTGACTGCCCTGGGGGATTGGGTCATCAGGTGGTCGCCAATGAAAGGAATGCATCATAATTAATTCATTTTGAGCTCCATCTTTGTGGTTGGCGAACTGGCAAAACTGTTTTTGCACTTCATTTTTCAGCCAGGCACCCTCAGATTTGTAAGAAAGATCTTCAGTGATGATTTTTCTCCAATAACGCTTGTTTTTCCTTGAAGGATTTTTGGCGGTTGTTTGTTATCGCTTGGTCCTCGGACCGAAGTTCCCTTTCACTATGAACCACCATGCCGCTTTGATGCCTGCGTTCAGTGGCTCGTGACGGCGACTGACTAGCTCTTCTTAAGAAATAAATTGTCTTTCGTTTAAATGTCAGCCCGAGCAGCACATCACAACGTCAGACCGGCAGGGATGCGTTTGATTCATGGGATGAATTGGGATCCGTAAGTTCATTGGCCCTGCCTATCGCTGTTCGTCTCGTATCAGGTTTGGTTCGCTTCTTCATTCGTTCTCCAGAGAGGGGTCTCCATCCTCGAAACCAGTGGCTGCGGTTGTGCTGTTAATCCACCCAAGACAAGACCCAACTGATCGGAGTGGCCGAATCACCATCGTGCGGCTACCAACCCTTCACATCCCGTGTTGCCCCATGGCTTCTTACACAATCAGCTTTGAGAACGGCGCCAGTTTCTCCTGCAACGACGACGTTTACATCCTGGATGCGGCCGAAGAAGCCGGTGTTGATCTTCCCTATTCCTGTCGCGCTGGTGCCTGCTCCACCTGTGCCGGCAAGGTCACCAGCGGTTCTGTGGACCAGACCGATCAGAGCTTTCTTGATGATGATCAGATCAATCAGGGATTTGCTCTGCTCTGCGTCAGCTATCCGATCAGTGACTGCACCATCCGAGGACATGCAGAAGAGGAGTTGACCTGATTCAGGCTTTGCGCGTCACCACAGGGTTGCGCCGGTTGGGATAAAGCTCGCGGCACATGCTGCAGGCCCGACCGTCGCATCCGCGCGCGCTGCAAAATTCGCGGCCCCAGAAAATGATCTGGAGGTGCAGCCGGTTCCACTCCTCCCGTGGGAACAGGGCCTTGAGGTCCCTCTCTGTCTGTACCACGCTCTCCCCACGACTCAGCCCCCAGCGTTGGGCCAATCGATGGATGTGGGTGTCCACCGGAAAAGCCGGCACGCCGAAGGCCTGAGCCATCACCACGCTGGCGGTCTTGTGACCTACGCCTGGCAGCGCTTCGAGCTCTTCAAAGCTGGCTGGTACCTCGCCGTCATGGCGCTCCAGCAACAGCTGGGCCAGTCGTCGAACATTTTTGGCTTTGGTTTTGGCCAGGCCCAGTTGGCGAATGGTGGCCAAGATTTCCGATTCGTCCAGGCTTGCCATGGCCTCTGGGTCCGGTCCAATCCGGAACAGGTCCGGGGTGACTTCGTTCACCTTCTTGTCGGTGCATTGGGCGCTGAGCAGAACCGCGATCAGCAGAGTGAAGGAGTCGTTGTGATCAAGCGGTACCGGCGTTTCGGGGTACTGCGCGTTGAGCCGTGCCATCACCCACACAGCCCTTTCCTTCTTGCGCATGGCGGCGGTGTGGAATGGCTCGATGCATCCTGAAATTAGGAAATTTCTTTGGTTCAGGAACCACCCGGTTTTCGTTGGAAACGAGCCGGGGAGGCGCTGCAGGGTTGCGCCACGACACAATGAGGGGAACGTTGCTTCACTTCGGGAGGTCGGGCAGATCTGATGCGGATCGAGGCTAATCAGCTTTGCGTGGATTACAACGGCACCGTCGCTCTTTACGACGCCAGTCTCAGGTTGCCTGAGGGTTGTATCTGTGGTCTTGTCGGCATGAATGGTGCCGGTAAGTCAACCCTGTTCAAAGCGCTCACTGGGTTTGTGCGGCCGTCGCGCGGTTGGATCCGGATCAATGGGGCCACGGTGACTCAGGCGCAGAGGCAGCAGGCTGTGGCGTATGTGCCCCAGAGCGAGGGTGTGGATTGCCAGTTCCCAGTCTCCGTCTGGGATGTGGTGATGATGGGGCGATACGGCGCCATGAATCCACTGCGGATTCCTCGAAACAGTGATCGCGTGGCCGTCCGGGATGCTCTTCAACGGGTGGAGCTGCTGGATCTGCGCAACTGCCCGATCGGAAACCTGTCCGGTGGCCAGCGCAAACGCACCTTTCTGGCACGGGCGATCGCTCAGCGCGCGGATGTGCTGCTGCTGGATGAACCGTTTAATGGCGTGGATGTGCGCACCGAAAAGTTGATGGCGCAGCTGTTCCTGAAATTCCGTGATGAGGGGCGCACCATCCTGATTTCCACGCACGACCTCAGCCATGTGCGCGAGTTCTGTGATCTCGTTGTGTTGATCAACAAAACCGTGCTGGCCTACGGCGAAACCTCGGAGGTGTTCACCTCCGAAAATCTCGCCCTCACCTTCGGCGGATTGACACCCGATCTGCTCACCGGCAACAGTTCACCGGAGAGCTCACTCTGAGCCTTTCTGCATGATTCGATTGAGCACCTGCTGCTTGATCAGGGCTCGGTCCCGCTCCACATAGATCTCAGCCCAATGGGTAGGTTTGTCTTTGGCTTGAATGGTCTCCACGTCCTGTTCAAGAGCTTCGACAAAGTCATCCACGAAAGCTTCAGGGTCGTCGCCGAAGCTCTGGTGAAGCGCCAAAGCCTTGTCAAGCTTGCGGATCAGGCGTGTCGCTCTCGACATTTAGGGCACATAACTAAGGGGCGATATTGATGGAGCCGGCTGCGGCTGACAAGATTCATTCGGGCTCGCTGACAGGCAAACGCAGTCCGGTGGTCTCCTGAAACTGCTTGAGCAAAGTGGCCAGGGAGAGGTTGGCTTGTCCCTCCCGTTCCCCGATCAAATTCACTTCTTCCACCTCGATCGGTTGCACCGTGTCGCTGAGCATGGTCAGCAAAGGCTCCAGCTTTTGCTGCAGGAACAGGCGTTTGGCGTCATCACCGGAGTGCTTGAGCGACTCCACCAGCTCCCGCAGACCTTCCGCCTGGGATCGACCCTGCTCAACGATCGTGGCGGCCTGACCCTTGGCCGCCGCCATCATTGTTTTGCATTCCGACTCCGCTGGAGCAATCACATCGGCCTGAAGCTGTTCGGTGACCTGTTTGATCCGTTCCTGTTGCACAGGGATCTCCGCTTCGGCTCTGGCCAGCTCCGCACCCACCTTGGCCTCCACTTCTGCCACCAGCGCGTCGCGGCGGGTTAGGGCATCCTTCACTCGTTTTTCCGCTTCCGCTGTCGCAATGGCCAGCTCCTTATCGAGGCGACGCAGTGATGTGATCCGCTCGTTTTCGGCCTGCTTCACAGAGGACTGCGACTTGGCTTCAGCTTCCGCGATCCGTGAGTCGCGCTTGAGCTCCACCAGCTGCTTGCGACCGATGGAATCCAGATAGCGAACGTCATCGGAGATGTTCTGGATTTGGAGCGTGTCGAGAACCAGCCCCAGTTTCTGGAGGTCGTCCTCAGCCTCCTCGAGCAGGGTGCGGGCGAAGGTCACCTTGTCTTTATTGAGTTGCTCCGGGGTCAGGCTGGCCATCACGCCGCGGAGATTGCCTTCAAGGGTTTCCTTGGCGATGTGTCGGATCTCGTCCTGCTCCTTGCCGATCAGCCGTTCAATCGCGTTGTGGATGCCGGGTTCGTCACCGGAGATCTTGATGTTGGCGACGCCGGAGACGTTGAGCGGAATCCCTCCTTTCGAATAAGCGTTCTCAACACGCAGGTCGATGGTCATGTTGCTGAGGTCGAGTCGCGTGACCTCCTCAAGCACAGGAATGCGCAGGGCGCTGCCGCCTCGCACCGTGCGGTAGCCAACCTGCTGGCCGGATCCGATGTGTCGACGCAGGCCGGAGAAGATCAACACCTCACTGGGTTGGCAGATGTAATACAGCTGCCGCAGAAGAGCCACGAAGGCCCATGCACCGGCGGCACCTGTCAGACCAATGGCGATGAACATCAGTGATCTCCTGTGGACGACAAGTTGGCCAGCAGGTCGATCCCGAGGATCTCCTTCACCTGCTGGAAGAATTGGCGAACCACAACGTGATTCAGGGCAACGAGGCTTGCCAGGGTGGTGGCGTCGTTGCCATCGAGGCTTGTAACCCGCTTCAGGGTGAGTCGCCCCGGCAGACGGGTGGCCTGCTCCAGCACCATCTCGATCTGCTGCAGCAGAAAAACAAGTTCAGCTGTGCTGCCGGCTTCATCCCAGACCTGGGTGAGCAGGTCGTTCACCAGCGCGCTCGCTTTCACGTCTTCCGCCGTTGCGGCCGCTTCACCACGGGCGCGCAATTCCTGCGCCTTCTGGTTGGCCTCCGCAGGGAGGACCTGATCGGCCTGCAGCCGCAGCCTTTCCAGGTCAGCCCTCACTTTCTGCAGCTTCTGTTCCGCGCGTGCGCGAGCCTCCAGCTCTGCGGCGAGGGTTCGCTCCTCCTCAGATCGCGCCTGCTTCTCCATCTGCGCAACTTTTGTTCGAACGGAGTTGTCCTTCTCGACAACATCCGTTTCAGCCTCGGTGCGCACGACCTCCGCCACTTCTTCCATGTCTGCCTCGATGCGCTCGGCCTGGCCAATGGCTTCGGCTTCGGCAATCTCGGCATCACGCACGATCTGAGCCACCCGCCGGCGGCTGATCGAATTGAGGTAGTCGACGTCGTCTGAAACGCTCTGGATTTTCAGGGTGTCCAGCTGTAATCCCAGGCGGCGAAGATCCTGCCCAACGTCTTCGGCGATCTGTTCGGCGAAGCGAAGTCTGTCTTCATTCACCTGCTCCGGTGTCAGCTGGGCCAGAACACTGCGCAGGTTGCCTTCCAGGTTCTCCTTGGCTACCTGAACGATCTCCTTCGAATCCCGACCGAGGAACCGTTCGATGGCGTTGTTGCGCACCGCAGGATCGGTGCTCACCTTCACGTTGGCGATGGCCTGAATGTTCAGGGGTGTCCCGCCCCGGGAGTAGGCGTTGTTCACTTCCACCAGCACCGGCAGCAGGGTTACATCCATCCGCCGTGCTGTTTCCAGTATCGGTTTGACGAAGGTCCAGCCGCCATTGGCGACGACGCGGTAGCCCTTCATGCCCTAATACCCCTGGTTGCTTTGCGAACCGGTGACCACCAGCAATTCATTGGGCCGGCAGATGCGGATCATCCAGCGGCTGATCAGGTTCAGGGCCACAAGGACGACGAACAGCGTCGCCACACCTCCGATCACCGCCTCACTCTGATTGCGGTTGGACGGAAGGAATGCCGGTGGGCCTGCCTGAACCTGGACGCGAGCTTGAGCGCTCATCGTGTCCTTTCAACGATGCCTTCCCCATAGCCGGGATTCAGACGGCTGTCATCAGATCGTCTGGTCCACTGGTTCGACGCTCAGCGTGTTGCTGTCGGCGTCGATTACAACGATGCGGGTGCCCTTCGGCAACGCTCTGCCGTCGCTGCTCCGGGAGGGTCTGCGGATCAGGCTGCCCCGGGCGGTCAGTTCCACGAAGCCACGGCCGCCAGCTTCGATCGCCAGGGAAACCTGCCCCTCTCTGCCTACGAGATCGTCGCTGCGCTCCAGGCTGTCGGCGTCCTGACGCCCGAGCATGCGCAGGAGTCTGGAGGCGGCCCATCCCATCAGCGTCCCCATCACCAGGGCCACGAGGC
>QCTG01000054.1 GCA_003211235.1 Synechococcus sp. AG-673-B04 | reverse complement strand
CAGCAATCAACTGGGGGGCTTCAGAGAAAGCCTCAGACCCCTCCGCGGGCGTTTCAGGCCCGGCACTCCATGCCCCCGCCGAGACTTCGCGGTAGCCCAATCGCTCCCAGATGCGCTCGCAGACAAAGAGATCACTGCAGCGGTCTTCGAGGATCTGAACCAACAGATCACGGCTGAGAGGCCAGAGGTCCGTCACATCAATCGGCAGCATGGACCCATGCTTGCCTCCCCAGCAATCCGGCTTCCCGGGCGCGGCCACGCCCGTGAGCTCACCTGTCGCGTGATCCAGTCCCCACTAGCGGGCGTTAGCGACAAAATCTTCCGCCGGCTGGTGCGGCGTTGGGCACCCGAGGCGCTGCTCTTCACAGAGATGGTGAATGCAACCAGCCTGGAGATGGGCCACGGCCGCAGCAAGGTGGAAGAGCTATCCGAAGAACCAGGACCGATCGGTGTTCAGCTGTTCGACCACAGGCCGGTCTCGATGGCCGACGCAGCCCGCCGAGCCGAGGCCGCTGGGGCTTATCTGATTGACATCAACATGGGATGTCCCGTGCGGAAAATCGCACGCAAAGGAGGCGGCTCCGGCCTTATTCAGGACCCCGATCTGGCCCGCCGAATCGTTTCAGCAGTGGCGGATGCCGTGCAAATTCCTGTCACGGTGAAGACCCGTCTGGGCTGGTGCGGAAGTGACGCTGATCCAGTGAAATGGTGCCGACAGTTGGAGGATGCCGGCGCGCAACTGCTCACCCTGCACGGCCGCACCCGTGAGCAACATTTCAAAGGCCATGCCGACTGGGGCGCGATCGCCGCAGTGAAACAAGCGCTCACCATTCCATTGATTGCCAACGGTGACATCAAAACCCCCAACGATGCCCTGCGTTGCTTGCAGCAAACCGGTGCAGCGGGCGTGATGGTGGGCCGAGGCACCATGGGAGCCCCATGGCTTGTGGGCCAGATCGATGCCGCCCTGGCAGGGCGATCGGTGCCGTCCACACCGGGCTCTGCGGAGCGGTTGCAACTGGCGAAAGAGCAGCTGCTGGCTCTGGTGGAAGCCCGGGGGGAGCATGGTCTTCTGATCGCCAGGAAACACATGGGCTGGACCTGCGTCGGTTTCCCAGGTGCACCGCAGCTACGCCATTCCTTGATGCGAGCCCCGACACACGCCGAAGCTGTGGACCTGCTGGACCGTCAACTCGATCAGGTCATGGCATGACCTTCGGCCAGCTTTGCCTGATCAGCAAAAGCGAAAAGTAAGGACGCTGGCCGGCAGGCAGCAGATCCGCCCTGCAAACCCTTTGATCTGCCCAGCCAACCCGCTCGGCGAAGAGCGTGTGCTTCAGCAGCCCCTGCTGCTCCAGAAGAGGACGAACCCAGCTCCAGCGTCGACCCAGCTTGAGCAGTGCCAGCACGCGTTCCTGACGGGCCGCATCAGCAAGAGCGGCGATCAGGTCCTCGTGATGGTCTGGACATGGCATCACCAGCAGCTGGTCCTGCTGAAGAGCCAGGGGCCAGGCGCCTGCCGCCGCCGCCGCCGAAATGGCCGTAATGCCGGGGATCACCCGCAGCGGACAACGGGGGTATTGCTGCTGCAAAGCCAGAACCACATAGCTACTGGTCGCGAACAGCGATGCATCCCCTTCACAGAGCAAGACCACGGAATGGCCACATTCCAGCTCGGCCGCAAGGGCCGCCGCCGCCTGATGCCATGCCTGGCGGCGGGGTTCGGCGGCCTCCACCATCGGAAACACCAGGGGGAGTCGACGCTGTTCAGGACGGATCCATGGCTCTGCGATGGAAGCGGCCATGCTCTCCGCCCCATCACGCACAGCCGGAAATGCGACAACCTGTGCCTGCTTGATGGCATCGACCGCCGCCAGAGTCATCAGTTCCGGATCTCCGGGACCAACTCCAACCAGGGTGAGGCCCGCGATCAGAGGGGGGTCAATGATGGACAGCGGAGAGCTCCCTCATGGATCAGGTCGATGAGTCGTTTGAGCATCTTTCCAGACCAGAGCGAAGCGGTCCGGGGGGAGACGCCTCGCCCCCAGCGCATCTGCATCGACCCTGATTCCATTCAGCGTGAGCTGAGAGCTCGCGGAATCGCGTTTGAGCAATGGCCGACCCGGCGAAGCCTGACGCGAGGGGCCGATCAAGCTGAAATTCTCAGCGTCTATGCCGATGAAATCAACCGAATCCAGACCACCGAGGGCTATGTCACGGTCGATGCAATCCGCATGCACCCGGACCATCCCGAACGGACAGCGCTCCGCAGCAAATTCCTGGCGGAACACATCCATTCCGAAAACGAAGTCCGCTTCTTCGTGGAGGGTCAGGGGCTCTTTTGTCTCCACATCAACGAGGAAGTCCTGTTGGTCCTCTGCGAGCAAGGTGATCTGATCCATGTACCAGCAGGCACACGGCACTGGTTCGACATGGGATCCGCACCCTCGTTCTGCGCACTGCGGTTCTTCAACAACAGCGCAGGCTGGGTTGCACGTTTCACCGGCAATCCCATCGCCGATCGCTATCCGCGACTTGATTGAGACGCGAGCCTGCACACCTACGAAGTCAGCGGCAAGCTGGTGCAGCTGTTTCGTTGGAATGCCCCGTTGGCTCGTGTTGCTGTTGGCCTGCAGTGCCATCAGCAATGTTCAAGCCTTGGCTGAACCCATGCCGGACGCGGTAGAGCGCAACGTGGCGCGTCTTGAACTGGCTCGCAGCATTCGAGCCTTTGCCGCCGGAACGTTAGCCAACGGGACCTGCCTGATCAAACAAGGTGCCCTCAACCGCAGACAGGCAGATGCGGCCATGAACGTTGCCCTGAGAGAAATGAGGATCGATCCCGCAGTGCTTCGCAATCCGCAGGTGCGGAAGGCATCAGAGCTGCTCAAACCCCAGCTCGACATCGATTGCGGACTGAGTGAACTGGACGCGGCAACAGCCCGACAACTGATCCAGGACGAGCTTTGATCCGCAACGACCGGGTGGTCGAGCGCGTTTTTTTGTTGGCCAAGAAAAAAAGGGAGAACGTTTTTTCAGCCTTGTTCTGTTCCTCGCGGCTTCAGCGGCACCAACCTCAGCCCAGAACCTTGCATCGCATCCTGTTGCTGCATCACAGCTGGTGCTGAGCCGTACCAACCGCCGACTCGCCTTCACAGGAGATCCGATCTGGAATCTTGCGCTGTAAACCCCAGGATCGGATGGCCTTGACTTCGAGACAGTCACCGGCCAAGCCCACCGGCAGAACACTGATCGGCACCGTGCCGGCACCCGCGGCTCCGCTGCCGCCTGGCACGTACAGCGTCGGCCCCGTTAAAGCCCTCGGCCCGCATGATCCATGCCGAACTCGGTCTGGTCTATATCAGCCTTGAGCCGCGTTTCCCGACAGATCGTGGATACTTCGGCATCCACCTGGATCCCAGCGCCAACCGCAATGGCAACAGCGGCATATTGGGCTGTGTGGGGTTGGTTTACAGCGGAGAAATGCTGGAGCTGGCCAGCCTGATTAAGCAACGTAAGGTTCGGACAATGGTGGGGATGGAGTGATGTTCTCGGGCTGGGGTCTCAGCTGGGGTGGATGGTTGGACAACCGATCCGGCGAATGGTGGCTGATGGGTCAGTTGTTTTTGATTGGCGCACATTTGCTGCCCGCATGGCCGCAGACGTCTTCACTGGGGATCCCAAACTGGCCTTGGCAGCTCAATTTGATGGGTGCCTTGTTGGTGTTAGCCGGTTTGAGCCTGGCAATCCAGGCCTTTCTCTCCCTTGGATCGAGCCTGTCTCCGCTTCCGGAACCGAAACAAGGCAACCAACTCGTTTGCAGCGGCGCTTACAAACGCTGCAGACATCCCATGTATCAGGCTGTTCTGTTCTGCTCCCTCGGCGTCGTGATTGGGGTGGGCAGCCTGCTGCACCTGCTGCTGTTTCTACTTCTCGTGATGGTGCTGGGGGGAAAGGCGCGTCGAGAAGAGAGAATCTTGCTGAAACTTCATCCGGATTACAACGGCTACCGAAGAAGCACTGCAGCGATCATCCCAAAACTGCCATGGCTGGACTGGCACTAATCGGGAAAAACGGTTTTTTCATGATCACAGCAATGGACAAATCTTTCTTCAAAAACAAGAAAAGATGAGCTCAAATAGAAAATGGCAACGCCAATTTCAACTATGGAAAAGCGGACAATGCTCAGAAGACAGCATCAAAAGATTGCTCAAACGTTACCGCAAACTTGAAATAGACATTGAGGTAATCCAGGCTTCTCCATGTAGGTCTTTCCCCCGGCTAATCGATTCGTGATGAATGATCTCTGGGTGCGGGCTTACCACAATCCGACCACCGGCTTCTCTGATTCTTAGGCAAAGATCTACGTCGTTGAAGACGACGGCTAATTCTTCATCAAAACCACCAATGGCATCAAATAATTTGGATCTAACCATCAGGCAGGCTGCTGATGCTGCTGAAAATTCTTCCTGAGTGCGGAGAGCTAAAAGGCTTTCAATTACCTCTGATTGATGTAAATGTTTTCCAGGCTCTAGAACAGGACGACGCTCTCCAGGGATAATCACAACACCTTGGTGTTGAATGCTCTTGTCAGGGTACTTTAGTTTTGCTCCGACAGCAGCTATACTTGGATAAGCAAATGGGTTAAGTAAATCTTGTAGTGTATTCTTTGATTTAAGCTCAACGTCGTTGTTTAGGAACAAAAGGTAATTGCCCTTGCATTTTAGCCGTGCCTTGTTATTTAAACTGGAAAAGTTGAATGGTGCGTTAACTCTTTGGTATGAGATGTTTTCACTGCACGTTATTTTTTCTATCCATTGAGTTGTTTCCTGCTCGATGCTGCCATTATCGATCAATATGATTTCATATGGAATTGCTGGGCCCGCATTTTTCTGTATTGATGCCACGCAAGACCGTGTTAAGTCCACTTGATCTCGGAATGGGATCAGTATCGAAACGAGATTGTTAGAGGTTGTGGTGTAAGCAATATTATGACTTCCTGGTTGTAAGGGGTTGCGGCATATATGTCCGCCTGCTAGGAGCTGATGCTCAGCATGTCGCTGTCGGATTGCGTTGATTTCAGTTAACTGTTTCTCGTCGAAGGGGTGCCTTTCAGCAGGCCAACCCTGTTCTGGAAGAACTGGGTTGTGTTTTGCTGGGCTTCGGACTAACGGTTCAGGCAGATGATGTGTAGTTAACTGGTTAATGTGGCCTGCAAGTAACAGGTCCAGCCGGAAATTCTCCATGCAGGTGTATGAGCTTTGAGGCGTGAAATTTCTGAGCATGTCGGTTGGCACTGTTAGGAGACCGCCTATTGCTCCTCGGGTAAATAGGCGCCAAGGGGATAAAGCGCTGCGATATTGACGGTGTTCGTATCCTTCGAAATTATTATGATTTTGATGTAAAATCACATCGTCGCAGGTGAGTAAGATTCTGGTTGATTTGTCTCTTAATGCTTCGGAAATGTTGTGGGCTGAGTTTACTTCGGGGATGTCTTTTGAATGGCAAATTGTGATGTGATTTGAGCTTAGATTGATTAATTTGTCTGAAAGTGCTTTTAGGTCATCTAGTGGGCAGTCTATGACATCATTCCATCCGCCTTTTATGGCAATTTGTCTGGCATCTAAAGAGTTTCCGCCTAGGACTAGCAGCGCTTCAACTTTTTTTGATTGAGTGAGAGGGGGCGCCTTTTGTTTTTCTGGGTGGTAACGATCTAATCCAATTGCGATGGGGCGGAACACTCGAAAAGCTTGCCATCCTTCTGTTGCAAGATGCTCTAGGGCAGAGAGTCCATTGGTG
>QCTG01000053.1 GCA_003211235.1 Synechococcus sp. AG-673-B04 | reverse complement strand
TTTCGGACAGCGGTTCGATTCCGCTCAGCTCCATTCCCCCTTTCTGGGGCTGCAATGGCTTCGACGGGGCATGAGGAGGGTGACTGAAGCCTGCTCGGTGAGAGCAAACCCGTAACTGCGAACAACATCGTTCGTTTCTCCCGTCAAGCAGCCCCTGTTGCTGCCTGACTCTTTAAGGGAGATGGGGTGAGGTCAGCCTTATCACCCAATTGACCCATGGGGGCTGGAAGGCCCCTTTAACTATTCCGCCGCAGTCGTTTTCGGCAATCCCGAATTCGGGATAAATCAGCTTCGGGATAAAACTTGGGATAACTTGCCAAGACGCTTCTTTTTGCTAGTACATGTATACTAGCAAAAAGAAGCGTGGAGGAGTGGGACTACCTAGACGAACGGAAGCTCGAGCGCAGCTACGACATGCGCGTTTGCGTGTCATGTGTCCACTTTGCGCATGGTGTCGACAGTCATTGCCGGACCCTTGTCGCCTGCCAACTACATCGCAGCCAGTTGCAGCAAGAGGAGCACTTGACGCGACGTTGTGAGTACTGGAAGTGGGCCACTGAAGCTTTGATTGCCTAAATGTTATCAGTTGTATGCGCGTACATGCGTGTGCTTGCGCATGCTTATGTACTCGTGATTGTCTGAGATAAATGAGAGTGAGTTTTTAGAATTAGATGTTGACGGGGAGAAGCTGAAGCGCTAATTTTTTAATCAATCGACCGTACCGGACCAAGAGTTTCACTCTCAGCCTAAAAACTTCCTCGCTTGTCTATCTCTACACAGGTAAGCGTTCCGATGGGTAATCCCGTTGGCTTAATTAATGGCTGGCGACATACTCCCGGCGACTGATTAGTCCAACTGAATCAGTACTTCTGTAGAAACACTCACCCACTCCTGGGTGCCATCGCCTGTGATGGCGGAAATTCTCGGCATCCATCGTCAAACACTGCTGAGACTGCGCCGAAGCAACTTTTCACCCTTCGTTGAAGGCCGTGATTTTCGTTGGTCCGGGATGACTACGAACAGCAATCTTCAGTGGCACGTTGCAACCACTGAGAGCACCTTCACCAACGCTAAGCGCATGCTTGCTGAGGCTCTAGAGACTTTCGGGCAGGGAGCGTGAAAAATGCCTCGCATAGCGAGGCACAGGCGAATAATTCCACCCCTATTTTATCGGCGCTTGCCGGTAGTTCCTGGGACGCCTGCGATGAAAACAGCCTCGCGGTTGATGGTCTTGATGCCATCCCGTACGAAACACTCGAAGAAAGCGGCATCCCTCGTCATGTTGCTGATCAGCTCAACTACCGGAATCTGACTCCGGTTGATGTTGAGGATGCCCTCGGCTACTCAATGTCGGATTGCTGGGGCATCAAATACACCAACCCTGATGGCAGTGATGTCCTGGTAGATGGCAAGCCATTTATCAGGGTGCGATGCCCTGATGGGGTTAAGGGCAAATACAGGACGCGCAAAGGTGCAGGCAATCGGATCTACTTTTCGCCACTTCTGAAACCAGAGGTGCTGAACAGCGGCAAACCGCTGCTGATCACAGAAGGCGAGAAGTGCACCGACAGCGCCAACCACCATGGTTTTCCATGCATCGGTCTTGCTGGTGTTCACAACTGGAAGGACAAGACAGGTGTGGTGCCAGAGGTCAAGGAGATCAATTTCAGGAACCGCGATGTGCTGATCGTTTTCGACAGCGACATCCACACCAACAACAAAGTTCAGGAGGCGATGTTCCAGCTTGCGGAGCTGGTTTGTAGGCGTGGTGCAACGCCCAAGGTTGTCGCACTTCCTTGCGAATTAGATGGTCGGAAGAATGGTGTCGATGACTTCCAGGCTCGTCATGGTGCCAAGGCCCTGCAACGGCTGATTGGTACTGCTCAGGTTGCAGGCCACCTGAAAGAAAGCAAAAACCCTGATAGCGAACCTGACTTTGTTCGCGAGTGGCAACCAGAGCCAAAGAACGATCACCTAGTGGCTCAGATGCTTCTGACGGTGATGTATGGCATCTATGCCATCAATCCAAACCTTGGCACCTTCAAGTGGGAGACAAGGCACTGGAGTCGTATGCCTGGTCGTAATCCGTTGCGGCATCCAATCCATCAATGGATGGATGAGATGCGGTTCTACACCCGTGGCAAAACCCGTGTCGACAGCATCGCTGCCGAAGTTGCCTCCTACCTAGAGCAATGGGACTGGGACAGCCCAGAGCTGATGTCATTTGAAAATGGCACCTACAACATCAGAACTGATGCTTTCGTCAGGAGTCACGACCCTACTGATTACCTAACGCACAGTTTTGATTACCCGTTCGATAGGCAGGCGAAGTGCCGCACATTTCAAGCGTTTATTAGCGGCACTTTCTCCTCCGGTGAAGTCAATTTCCTTAGGGCAATGATGCGCTGGACGGTTATTCCTAAAGATCGGAATCGTCCATTTCGTCATGAAAAAAGTGTCGACTTTGTTGGCGCAAAAGGCAGTGGCAAAGGGACGTTTGCCGAGTCCCTGATTGGTGTTTGCGGTGGTGATCATGGTGTCGGCACTTTCGAGACTGATCAAATCAGCAATCCCAATGTGCGAGCCGGATTGATTGGCAAGAAAGGTGCTGTTGATGTTGATGCATCTGGGGTCGTAACAAATCCCGGCATGTTTAACAAGGTCGTAAGCAATGAAGTAGTGCCGATCAAAATCCTGTATCAGGATTGCACTGATGCTCGTCTGGGTGTCGTTGTTTGGCGATTCATGAATGATCAGCCCAAAGTAAAAAATATGGGTGGTGTTGAAGGTATGGCCAGACGAATCATCACCTTGAACATTAAAAAGAGACCTAAGAAGAAGGACACCCGGCTGAAGGAGAAGTTATTTGCAGAGAGGTCTGGGATTCTCCAGTGGCTGTTGCAGATGACAGATCAAGAGATGCATGCCGCTATTGAAGGCGCTGGTCAGGTTGCCTCTATTGCTGCTGCATCGGTGGATGCGCAGCTAATGGCTAATCCGTGGCTGCAATTCTTCCTGGATGAATATCCCGATGGCTACATGAGGCTCGGTACCAATGGCAAGGCAGAAATGCCCGCTGTCGTCCTGTATGACCATTACGAAAAGTATATGGAGGCTCGTGGGCTAAAACCAACCTCGATGAAAACATTTGGCCAGGATATTTTCCGGCTCGTACAGCATGGAACCCTACATAAAGAACGTAAATCTTCTGGTCAGGTCTACATCATCACGCCATTCCGCAATTTGGATCTGCCCAAATTCTTCGGGATGGATGTTGACCATGTAGGCGATGACCCTACACAGAGTCCTGGTCTACAGCCTGGGTATACATCCCAGAATGGCAATGGTGCCAATGGTTCTGCGCCAAGCGTGCAGACCATGCAGGGTTTGAAGCCACTTCACACAAAGTCAAATCAAGGTAGTAAAATGACCTTGAAATCAGACATAAAAAAGGTTCAGGGTGCGAACCCTACATGGTCTACATCCGACCGCATTTTCAGAGTTGAAGTGTTGGTGCGTCATGCTTTGGATGCTGGATGCTCTGACCTTGATGAGGTCATTGATTGGGTGCGCAAAAACTTCCAAAAGGGACTTGGCCGCAGGTAAGCTGATCGCTCGTTTAGGCGCCTAAAACAGGTCGATTCTTCGAAGGCATAGTTCCACGCCTGGGTCAAACAGGCCCCTTCTAGGGGGTCCTAGGCACCTCTCAGAAAGTGTTTACCAAAGCCCCGCCGTTGCTGACGGGGTATCAATGCTTATTCCTCCGAATGAATGACTCTGATTGCGTTTGCATAAACCGCAATACAGATGGCGATAAGTGCAATGGTCATGGCTCTTCCTATTCGTGCGTGAAGCTCGCGCCTCGTGAACACACCATCGTCGGTATGGCTATCTGACACCTCCCTAAATCGAGTGATTTATTCGGGGCTTTGTATCCCTCAACAGGGTAGGCCCAGCGCATTCATAAAAAACCTCATTAAGCAAAGTGCTTCCTGACTTGGGATATGCAGCAAGAAGCAATGTTTCCATTCTGATTTGCCAATAGGATTTCTAGCATAGCTTTAATAATATGCTAACAACTTTTTATTGGTGGCAAAAATTGGGGGTTGACAGCATATTCGCATACCCATAATTTATGTTCCGGTTGCACCTTCACATGCATTTCGAGACTGTTCAAAAATTCCTTGAGAGCTGGAATAGCAATGTTGTTCATTTTACGACAAGTAATGCTGGCGGCAAAGATTTGGCGATGAATCTAGGCTTGAGTTGCATGAACAGTAGATTGCCAATTGTGTTTTTCGGAAATGATGGTGAATCTTTGAGTGGCATGGAGGATTCATTCTTAGCAACAGTAGATAACTCGAGAGACAATAAGTATAGATTAAGTATTACTAAAAATGCTGTTTTTGATCATGCGAAATTTGGTTCCCACGAGTTTCATTCTGTGGCATGGCTGCGATATGAATTAATTCTGCAGATCTTGGAATCGGGACGTTCTGCTATCTATATGGATACTGATATAATTGTTAAGTCAAATTACGAGGAAGATGTTTTGTCATATTTAAACAAAAATGTGTCGGTCGACGGCGTTGTTCAGATGAATCACGTGGATCGCCCTTGCACAGGTTTCTTAGGTTTTCACCCAAGATCTTTTGAGAGAGTGAAAAATATATATAATGAATCTTTCCTTGAAAGCCATAATTATAAAAGTATGGGTGACGCTGCTGATCAAGACTTTTTTCATAAAGTTATTTGCCCGACCAATGGCTTGCAACTATTGAATATGCAATTACTGTCACGAGATTTATATCCAAATGGTGCTTGGTGGTATAACCGTTCAGGGACCCTGCGCTCCTCTGTAAAACTCGTTCATTATAATTGTATTGTTGGCCAGAACAATAAGATTGTCAAGATGAAAGAATATGGAGATTGGTTTGTGACAGAGCGAGGGTAATATATTTTTTATTTCGATATCAAATATTTAAGAGCTTGTAAATAAGCTTAGGACTGGGATCAGGATTTGATCAATTGTTTATGATTCTTGCAATTGCCTAGGAGTATTTATTCAAGTTTTCTATAAGATCCGAAATTCCAAGAGCCGTGACCATGATATTCATAGTCACTTCAAGAGCCTTATAAACCGCGGCCATAACGGAAGGGAGTTCTCGCCTCTTGAACACACCATCGCCGGTCTGGTTAGTAATCACTTTCCCCATTCGAGTGATTTATTCGAGACTTTGTATCCCTCGACTGGGTAGGCGCGTCTTCGCCGGTGGGTTTACAGAACATCGGTTCTGTTGCTCGCCTAGCTGATCAGTTCTCCTCCCATTCCAGATCTTCTTCGGCACGCATTAGGGCTTGCCTTGCCAACTCAAGAGCCTGTTCCAATCGGCGGTTGCTGTCAGGACCAGATCTGACGATGTAGGCGGCTTTCTTGGTGAAGAAGCTCTTCAGGTCATCGTTGAACTCTCGGATGATGCGCCCTTTTTCTTTGCGGCGGTTCATGTCCAGAACGTCATCCACATCAGAGCGGCCGCTGCCGGTACTGCAAAAGCAGCAGAGAAGTTCTAAATTTGTGGATAGTCAAAAAGACGCTTAGCGATCGTCGTGTCGCCAACCAAGTAATTTATTGAGCAACATGTCATTACACGATAAGCATATTTTGATAATTGCTGGTCCGTCGGCGTGTGGCAAGTCGACTTTGATTCGAGAGATGCTAGAGGATCGTTCTGTGTCCAATAAAATACTATCAAGTCTTGGATTAGACTGTTGTCTTAGCTTGGGGAAGCTTAACCTACAGAGACTTGTTAGTTCCAAAAAATTGAGCAAAAAATCTCGAAAA
>QCTG01000052.1 GCA_003211235.1 Synechococcus sp. AG-673-B04 | reverse complement strand
CTGGCACCCCAACGCATCCTGATCAGAGCCTGGCCCGCGAAGGAAGCTTCTGTTCGTTACGTTGTGTAAACAGCACTTGCTTCTCCATGGGCTTTTGTTTCGGAGTTGTCGGTTGTGGCTACGTCGGTTCCGCGGTGGCTGCTCATTTGCGGGGCTTGGGGAACGAGATCACCGGAACGGTGACGAACCCCGCCCGACTCGGAGAGCTTTGCGAGCTTGTGGATCACCCCCGAATTTACAAAGCGGGCCAATCGGGATCCGATCCTGCTTTTCTTGATCATCTGGATGGCCTGCTGATCTCAATGGCCCCAAGCGGTTCCAGTTTTGATGAAGCCGAGTACCGCTCTGTATTTGCTTCAGGCGTTTCCGATCTGATTCAGGCGGTGCAACAACGCCGGCGGCAGAGCCCGCTTCACATCACCTATCTCAGCAGTGCCGGAGTCTATGGCGATCAAGGCGGTGCGATCTGCCATGAACAGACCCCCCCTGATGAAGACTCCCCAATCAATGCGCTGCTGTTGGAGGCTGAACGCAATGTTCTGAGCCTGAACTCCGACGTCATTCAGGCCTGCGTGCTTCGTCTCGGTGGGATTTATGGGCCCGGACAAGACATCGCCTCCTTCATTCGAAGTGCCTCCGGCAACCTTGTCGCCAAGAACGGATCCCACATCAATGCCTGGATTCACCGCGATGACATTGTTCGCGGTGTTGAGTTCGCCTTCTCTCAGAGACTGCAGGGGGTTTTTAACCTGGTGGATGATCTTCAGCTCAGTCGACGTGAACTGTCCAATGCCCTCTGTGATGAGGAAGGCCTGGCTCCGGTGATCTGGGAGAACCACGATCGGCCTGGCGCGCGGGTGTTCAACGCCCGAGTGAGCAACTCTCGCCTCAGGCAGATGGGATTCACCCCCTCGATCAGCTCAATGTTGGAGTCATTGCCTGTTGGTTGAAGTGGACTCACACGTTCTATTCATGGTTGTTCAAGTGGAAGGATCTGAGTTAGCTCCCTCATCTGTTCAGTGATTCATCCGCTCGAGCTCTTGCAGCAAGTCCGGCAACGTCTTCCATGGGCGTCCAAATGGAGCCATGCCGCACCCGGCGTTGACCTGGCTCCCGAACAGGATTGGTTGCTGGAGCCGGCCCGGCTTGAAGAAGCCCAGGCCTTGTTTCCCCATCTTTCGGAGGAAGAGTCTCTGCTTCGTTATCAGCGCTTCCGACTGGGCATGCGCTGGAATCGTTGAAACCTTCCATTGATTTTGTATCGACGCGAACAATTCCCTTGGGCAGGTTCGGTCATAAGAAGGTCACTCATTCACGTTCTCTTGGATCTGATCGCTCAGCCCCTGGATCGCCCCGGACTGTTCCAGTTGCGAGTGAACAGCATTCATGGAGTTCTCTGGCTGCAGACCCATTTCCCATGTGAAGAATGGGAAACCCTGTTGGGCGATCAATCCTGTTTCGGCTCTGATTGCATCAACGACTTGCTATCAGATGCCCAGATCTCAGGCCTTCAGGTGTTTCAGCCTGCTGTTGTTGAGTCATGAGGATTGCTGAATTTCACTTTCAGCGTATTTATGTAAACGTCGGTTGAGCATTTCCACGGCTTCCCCGTTCCTGTTCCTACAACTGGGTTGTCCAAGGATGTGTTGCTGTGACGGACGATTTTTGTTTTGAATTAGCGGCTTCTTTGGCCGTGATGTTGATGGAAATGAAAGCTGAGCTCGATGATTTTGCTGAGATGACCCATTTGGAACCAGAGATTGAACTTGAAGGAGTTCACTGAAACTCAAATTCAGTCTCTGAAATGTTCAGAATCAGCCTTCCGCATAACGCAAGGCTTTAAGTCCCATCACAAGATGGGTGCGGAAACTTCCCAGTGCCATGACCTGCTTCGGGGTTCGCGATTCGCTGACGGCGTCTCCCTGCTGATCGATCCACTGCAGTAATTCTCTGGTCTGGTCCGCCCAGGCGCTCAGAGCCGCTCGAAGCAATTCGTCTTCGTCGATGTCCTGACCCCCGATCTGCTGCCGAGAGCTGCTCCCGCCGTGCATTGCAGCCTTCAGCAAGGCACTCAGCTGGTGATGGCTCAGCGCGTCGGGGACGGAGGGATCTTGGCCAGCGTGTTCAGGGTCGATGCTTAAGCAAATCTAAAGGTCTTGCCTTGACCGTAGTCCGGGTGTCGTCCTTTTCGCCACCCGTGCTGATGCCTAGCTGCGGCGACGATCCGGATCGACAGGGCGTCCCTGCACTGCCAGGGCTAAACGTCTTGCCAGCAGCAAGGCTGGATAGAGCTGATGGGCGCGTCCCTCATTGCGGAACACCTGTTGAAGAACTTGCAGCAGCGCATCGCTCGGGTTCATCCGACGGTTGAGCTCGGCAATTGCTGCGCTGCCGTGCCAGATCCTGTCTCCCTCCAGCAGCATCGCTCCATTGGCCAGTCGATAGCCGCGTCCTGCCAGGTCAGCCCGCAGGGCATGGTCAGCTCGCCCGTCACGGATTTTCAGGTCGGGAAGGCCACCCTGAAGTTCTGCGCGTTGCGCAAAGGAACTGCAGAACGGGCAGCCGCCGTCGTAGACGAGGGTCAATGTCATCGTTGAATTGTGCCGTGCAAGCACTGACTGCTGCGTTGCTGGCTTTGATTCTGTTTCTGGTTCCTCAGACTCCTGCCGCTGCAGACTGGATCTGTGATGGTGATCGGTTGCAGGTTGAACCGTTCCGAGGGGCTGTTGATCCCACGGGATTGTCTGATTCCATTCCCAACACCCTTGGCGACACCTTGCCCGGTGATGGCGTGTTGTTGACCTGGCGCGACATCACGCTGCAGTTACCGCGAACCAATAACGCCGGCACACCCAGTTACACCGATGGTCGCTGGTGGTGGCGGGAAGACGATCCAGAGCAGCCGGAATTCTTTGAACGGCGTGGCTCGATCATCCGCCACAGTTGTGAACCACTGGGCTGAAGGTCAGCGGGTCCGTTTCCGCCGATCCGCTTTGCGTGTGCCTCCGTAGCGGTATCCCTCCTGGAGACGAATCTTCGGCCAGCAGCTCGGGCAGACGAAGATCCATCCTTCGTATTGATCACTGCTGACGCGGTACTGCAACGGTCCCTCGATCTCACAGCAATCGCAGTTCACCGCTGGCGGGATGCAATGAAACGCCCCATGGCCTCATAAAAATCGTCCTGGAGTTGGTTTTCCACACTCCCGTGAGGAGTTATGGAATCCGGTGTTCGTTTCAATGCTTTTCCTCCTCTTCCTGCCCCCATCACCGCATGGCGGGTCCGGATTCGTCAAAGAGGATGCTTGGTTCAATTGTGTTGGTTGTTTGACGGGAAATATTCAGTGATTGAAAGTGTTTTGGGCGAAGCTGGTCCGATCGGCTAGAGCTAGCCTCTTCGTTTTTCAGAGGGTGACGGGTTTTCCCCTGGAAGAATCCAAATCACTGTTGCCGTAGTTGGTCTGCCATGCAAGGCCTGTGGAAAAGCTGTTGAGAAAGTGAGCAAGACGCCGGATTCGGCCTGGATCTCAGGCTTCAGATCAATCCCTCAGACTCCGTTTGCCGTTTGTGTTGCTGCTCGCAACGCGGCCATCTCATGGGCGGTTCGTCCTGGTTCGATCTCCTCGGGGTGGAGATTGAAATGGTTATGCCAGGCCGTATAGCTCGCCTGTTGCTGGTGGCTCAGGGTTGGAGGATCATCGGCGTCGGTGAAGAAGATTCCTGCATCGAGGCTGTCGTTTCCAGAGGTTTCGTTCGCAGTGGCCATCAGCCGGCTCTGCTCAAGCCGCTTCAGCCGGGTTTCCAGCTCAAGCAGTCTCCGCTCCAGTCCGCCTTCTTGGTCCGCCAGCTGCTGCAGCAGGTTTTGCAGCGGCTTGGCAAGACTGATTTTGATCCGCTGTTTGCCCCTTTTCATCGGTCTCTGACTGACTCAGGAGAGCCAGAAGCCTCCGTGCATCAGCGTTGTCAACATTCGATCCCGCTCGTCTGTGGCGGGGTGTTCTCTACGGGCACTGTTCTGGATGGGAGGCGTCCACCAGTCGTGGAGCCGGGCAAGAGGTGACTGTCTGCGGGGCCAGGGACAAGAGGTCATGGCATGGCTGGATCCTTTGTTTCAGTGCAGCGCTCCATTCGCGCTTCGGCATGGGTTGTTTCACTCAATTTCCGGCAGGGCTTCGAAATCCTGCGATCGTGGTCCCGAGATATCGTGCAGCCATGCAGCCATCAGATGCTGTGGTCCCAATGACTGCTTTGGTGGTTGATGCTGATGGTCGGTTGACCTACATGGGCGAGGACGGCCGCCGCCGCGTGATTGTCGGCGATCAGGATCTTTTGCGCCGAGTGCAGCAGATTCAAGATCAGAACTGGGATCTGGAGGGTGGTTGCGGGATCTGATTCGCACGGGTTGACGCGGTAGTACAAACGCACTAGAACAGGTGTATCAGTTGGCTTGTTCATGTCCTCAAGTTCTCCTTACGCCACGTTCTGCGCTGATGCGTGGATGCGTGAGTCGCTGATCCGTCCTCGCAAGTCGCTACCGGCTGATCGTTCCATCACCGTGTCGAGTCGCTTCTCTTCGCGCAGGCGCCGATCATTGGAATCGCCTCCTTCGGTTCAAGGGGAGCTGTTCCTTTTTCCTGTCGTTGTCGCCTGCTGAGTTTTCATGAGCATCGAGTTCATCTCCCCCTGCCCTGAAGAGCTCGATGTCAGTTCCTTCCCCTGGACGTACAGCGGATGTGCATCGGCCGGTTCGAAAGCATTACCGCTTCGGTTGAAACATCCAATACTTCTGCCAATGTGATCACTGGATTTTCCTGAGCTCTTCATGCTGCTGTTCGCTTCCCAAACGGCTGCCCGCGGTCCTTCCGTTGTTCTTCCCGCACTTCTGATCACCGGGCTCCTCTTCGCTGCTTCACAGGCTTTCGTCCCGAAAGGCGACGATCAGGACTGAGCGATTTGGTCGTGTAGGCCACGTTGAAGGCATAAAAAAGCGGGGGTCCTTCCCCCGCTGCTGTTTGGCTCGAGCCATTTGGGTTGATCAATACATCCCGTAGCTGACGCCGCGATAGCGCAGCTCTCTTCCCTTGGTGGCTTGCTTATCTCCGCCGATGGAGTCGTAGGCAACACCGCGATAACGACGTTCGGTTTTGCGCAGTTCACCCATGGGCGTGTGGGTGAGGTCGGTGTAATCAGGGTTGCGGAAGGCTTTTGCCATCTGCAGACGAGCCAGCTGGAGTGCCCGGTTTTTTGTGGTCCGGGCTTTGATCAGTTGAAGTGCGTTCATGGGTTCACTTCTTCAGCGCCCGTGCCCCCGTTGCTTGGCGCGGGTCTGACTGCAGCTTCGTGTTCGAAGCTCAACGTCCTCTAATCCTAGCTTATTTCTGTAGCAAAAGCTACAGAGTCTGGGGTCGGTCCGCCTCCGGGCTGTTGTCAGCATGGAGCCATGAGCGTAGCCCTGCCCGTCCTCTGCATCTGTGGCCCCTCTGCTGCCGGCAAGACCACGTTTGCGCTCGCTTTGGCAGAAGCTCTGCGTCAAGGCGGTCATCAACCACTCTTGATCACCTGCGATAACTACTACCGCCAGGGCTGGCATCCCCATCCCAGATTTGGCTTCGACACCTTGGCTGCCATTGATGAGGAGGCTCTGCGGCGCGATGTCTCCTCAGCGCGTTACGGCCAGGCAGACATGCTGAGGCAGTACGACATGCGTACTCGCCTGGTCACCTGTCATCCATTGACAACTCCTTACGACATGGTTCTGATTGAGGGTGCCTATGGACCTCAGTTGCTGCAGGATTTTCCGCTGGCTGGGCTGTTGTATGTGGAGACCCCGCTTCTGTTGCGTCTTTGGCGTCGTCTGAAACGCGACGTTCGCGAACGGCAGCGTTCACCCCTTTATGTGATTCGACAGATGTTGCTGCAGATGCTGCCGGGGGAACGCCGCTTCATTGTTCCC
>QCTG01000051.1 GCA_003211235.1 Synechococcus sp. AG-673-B04 | reverse complement strand
AAACCGGTGAGGGAGCAGGTACTGCCACTCCACCAGTTGCAAGGCCCAACGCACCCTCAGCACCCCGGAGACCAGGGTTCCGCCCCGGGGGGCCCGGCGGTCAGCGGCGGCCTGGACGCCCCGACTGGGATGACAGCGCCAAACTGGAAGCCCTGCGCAGCCGTTCGCCGCAACGTCAGCGCCAGAAGGTTCACATCATCGGTGAAAACGATGATTCCCTGGCGGCACAGACCGGTGGTTTTGCCGGTGAGCAGGAAAACATGGTGCTGACGGCGAGCCTGGCTCGTCCCGCCAAGCCCAGATCCCAGCAACGCAAGGCACCCAAACCCGTTGCGGCGATGCGCAAACGCCGCAAGGAAACCACGCGGCAACGTCAGCGCCGCCGTGCCATGGAACTGCGGGCAGCCCGGGAAGCCAAGCAGGTGCGGCCGGAGATGATCGTTGTGCCGGAGGACAACCTCACGGTGCAGGAGCTAGCGGACATGCTCAGTGTCGAAAGCTCCGAGATCATCAAGTCCCTGTTCTTCAAAGGGATCATCGCCACGGTCACCCAATCTCTGGACATGGGCACGATCGAGACGGTGGCCGAGGAATTCGGGGTTCCTGTCCTCCAGGACGACGTCGAGGAAGCGGCTAAGAAGACCGTCGAGATGATCGAGGAGACCGACAAGGCTCACCTGATCCGACGCCCCCCCCGTCGTCACGGTGATGGGCCACGTCGACCATGGCAAAACCAGCCTGCTGGATGCCATCCGACAGGCCCGGGTGGCAGCCGGCGAGGCCGGTGGCATCACCCAGCACATCGGCGCCTATCAGGTTGAAATCGAACACAACAATCAGCCCCGCAAGCTCACCTTCCTGGATACGCCGGGCCACGAAGCCTTCACGGCCATGAGAGCGCGCGGCACCAAGGTGACCGACGTAGCGGTTCTGGTTGTGGCGGCGGATGACGGCGTCCGCCCCCAGACCCTGGAGGCCATCAGCCACGCCCGCGCGGCTGAAGTGCCGATCGTGGTCGCGATCAACAAGATCGACAAAGAGGGAGCATCGCCTGATCGGGTGAAGCAGGAACTCTCCGAGCAGAGCCTGCTGGCGGAAGACTGGGGCGGCGATGTGGTGATGGTGCCGGTGAGTGCCATCAAGAGAGAAAACATCGACAAATTGCTCGAGATGCTTCTGCTGGTCACTGAGGTGGAAGACCTGCAGGCCAACCCAGATCGCATGGCGCGCGGCACCGTGATCGAGGCTCATCTCGACAAGGCTAAAGGCCCTGTAGCCACGCTTCTGATCCAGAACGGCACCCTCAGAACCGGCGATGTTCTCGCCGCTGGTCCGGTGCTCGGCAAGGTGCGCGCCATGGTCGACGACAACCGTCAGCGGTTGAAGGAAGCAGGCCCTTCCTTCGCTGTAGAGGCCCTCGGCTTCAGCGAAGTACCAACGGCGGGCGATGAATTCGAGGTCTATGCCGATGAGAGATCGGCGCGAGCGGTGGTGGGCGACCGGGCCTCCGATGCCCGTGCCACACGACTGGCCCAGCAGATGGCCTCACGACGGGTGTCGCTGACCGCCATGTCCGGTCAGGCCAATGAAGGTGAGCTGAAGGAACTCAACCTGATTCTCAAAGCCGATGTGCAGGGTTCCGTGGAAGCCATCCTCGGTTCGCTCGAACAGCTGCCGAAGGATGAAGTGCAGGTGCGGGTGCTGTTGTCAGCGCCGGGTGAGATCACTGAAACAGATGTGGACCTGGCTGCCGCATCCGGTGCGGTGATCGTGGGCTTCAACACCTCGATGGCTTCCGGTGCCAAGAAAGCCGCTGATGCCACCGGAGTGGATGTGCGCGACTACGACGTCATCTACAAACTGCTCGAAGACATCCAGCTGGCCATGGAAGGTTTGCTGGAACCCGAGCTGGTGGAGGAGGCTCTCGGCGAAGCCGAAGTGCGAGCAGTATTCACCATTGGCAAAAGTGCTGTGGCTGGTTGCTACATCACCACAGGCAAGCTGCACCGCAACTGCAGGGTCCGCGTTCATCGCGGCAAGCAGGTTGTGTTCACAGGCGATCTCGACTCCTTGCGTCGCAACAAAGACGACGTCAAGGAAGTGGCTACCGGCTTCGAGTGCGGTGTCGGCACCGATCGTTTTGCCAACTGGGAGGAAGGCGACCGGATTGAAGCCTTCAAGATGGTCACCCAGCGCCGCAAACTCACCACCTGATTCCACCTGTCACCGTGCAGCCCCGCCGCGAGCCTCTGCTCTGGCTTCAGTGCCTTGCTATCGGCACGATTCCACTGGAATTGCTGCTGATCAGGGTGTTGCTGGCGGGTGCGGATCCAGGCCCGGTGCCATTGCTGGAGCGGCTGCTGCTCTGGGCCGTTGCCGTACTCGCTACGGCAGTTGCTCTGTGGAGACGCCCAGCGGACTGGGGGTCGGTGCTCCTGCTTCGTATCCCAACGGAAACACGCACCAAGCAGCAAGCGCAACTCAGCAGTCATCAAGGGGGGCTGATCAACAAGGTCGTTCTGGTCGTGATCACGGTTGGGCTGCTGCCCCTGATCTGGTGGCTGGATGAATCGGCCGGATTGGTGCAGGAACTGTCGCCCGTGCAGGACAGATCGCGATTGGTGACCCTGTTGCTCAGCACACCACTGCTTGCACTGGTGGTTTGGCAAGGGCAGCAGTTGGTTCAGGCGATTCTGCTGCTCAGTGGTGGTGATCGAAGTGACGAGTCAACGGAGCCATGGGATTCTCAACGGCTCAATAACGACCGCAGCAGCTTCGGACTTCCATTGCTTCGGCTTCAACCTCTGAACTGGCCGGAACCCGCTGCAGCGCCAGAGCCCGCTGCAGAACCTCGGCCAGAGCCGGAGCCAACTCCAGAGTCTGAGCCCATCCCGGCAACTGAGGCAGTCAATCCCGAGAGCAAGGCGGAAGATACGGACGAAACCAGTGAAGAAGATCCTGACGCACCCAAGTCTGAAAAAAGGACGCCAGAGGTAATGGAGAAGGACGTGACTGAAGAGGACGTAACGGAGCTCAACGATGCATCGTTGGAGGAGCAGGCTTCAATCACCAGCACCGCTGCGATTGCGGTCGAACCAGAGCAGAGCGGAAAAGATCAAGAGAGCACCAGCCTGGATGCCGAAGTCGTTGAGGGGGACGCTGTCGCCGGCGGAGAAGCGAAACAGCATGGTGAACAGCCCGAGTCCAGCGGAGGCGAAGAGAGCGACCCAAACCAAGCGCCGGAGTCCACGCCAGGGGGTTTGTGATTCCCGCAACAAGCGCTCCCTGACAGCGGGGTCGAGGTTTTTATCAGCCGGCCGCTCGTTGGTCAACACAGATCATGCGCTTGTGGAAATGTTAAATTGAATGTGCCGCCGATGTAGCTCAGCCGGTAGAGCAACGCTTTCGTAAAGCGTGGGTCGCCTGTTCAAGTCAGGTCATCGGCTTCAATCACAAACCCAGTTGCAGCAACAACTCTGAGCTGTAGCTGGGTTTTTTATTTGCCTTGAAACTCATGATTTAGGGCACCTGCTCTCACTACGCTCCCACTTTTCAGGTACAGTTGACCCACGCTTACCTGCTCTCACTCGTGGCCGCCACGGCTAGATGGATCACTCGATTACGCAGCAGCTGCCCAAAGGGCTGGTCTGTCAAAAACATGCGCGGCAAGATCTACCTCTCCGTTCGATCCGGTGCAGGAGGGAAAAAGGCCTCAACAACAACCCTTCCCCTTGCCTGGGCGGCAGACACTGTTCCTGAAGCCATCAGCCTGATTTCCAAGCTTCAACAGCTCGTGGGCAAGGAGGGTTTTGACCTTCGTGATGCGCTGAATAAAGTCACAGTCCCTGCCCCATCCAAGAGCCCATCAGTGGCTAGCGATTGGCCAGAACTGGTGGAGAAATTCCAAGCTGATCTGCAGGTGCTCTCACCGATTAAACCGGTGAGCTGGAAACGGAATTACGCCCCATTCCTTGATCGCATCCTTGAACTGATGGCTAGCCCATCGGCACCGATCAACGCCCGCAGCTTGGCCGTCAGTTTGATCGAACCCTGGGCGGAGATGCCAACTAACAGAGGCAAGGCAATCAAATGCCTACGACTGTTTCTGGATTTTGCAGTGGAAGTCCATAACCTCCCGGCTGAAAGTTGGACGCTCACAGATCGCTCTATCAAGCAATTACGAGGTGCCAAAGCTGAACGTCGCACTGTGGCCACAATCAGCGATATGGAAATTCTGGGGTTACTGGATTCGTTGGCAGATAGTGATGCTGCCAATCGCTGGCGTAATGCAATAAAGCTGATGGCCCTATACGGGTTAAGGCCGGAAGAGCTGAATCATCTGGTGGTGAAAGATCACCCTGAGACAGGTCAACCGGCGCTGTATTGCACCTATCAGAAGGTGTGCAACAAGTCGAAGACTGCACCGAGATGGCTGATGCCATTGCCGTTGAAGGATCACACCGGTGAGCAGGTGGAGTGGAACCTGGCGGGGGCCATGGCGATCGGTCAGCTGGAGCTTCCACCACTCAGCGACAAATATGCGGTGCGGACGTTCCTCGAGCGCCAACCGTTTTGGCATGAACTCAAAGCCAAATACGACAAGACGGCTGAATGGCTGCGGCCCTATTCGTTCCGCAATGCGTATTCACTACGGGCGCACCGTTTGGGACATCGAAACGATGTGATCTGCATGGCGATGGGCCACAGCCTGAGCACCCACGAAAACAGCTACGAATGGGCTCGTAGTGAATCAGTGCTGGAGCACGTTTAACCCCCGTACACCAAATGTGGCGCCGGCAATATCAGGCAAACGCTTGCAATGGTGTGCAGTTGATGTCATCATGTCGGAACGATGAGGGGTGTATAAGTACATCAACACCACAAACAATCAACCATGAGCTACACCCTTCCTTACGATCCGTTTTTGCTTTTAGGCGATGCAGATACTCACAGTTATTCTGCTGATAATTCCCAAATTCTATGGAAAGGGGCGGGATCAGATTATGCTGCAACCTTATATGGTGACAGGATAAATCAATCTGACCTAGAGATTACAATAAACGCCGCGCCATTATATGTTTCAGTTAACGGCATCCCCCCCACGAAGTTAGAACTGAACATTAATGATGATTACGAATGCTATGAATACTTTCTAAGTGATGGGCTAAGTAAAAGTGGAGATTGCAATTATGGCGATACCCAAGTTTATTTTTATCACGAAACTCTTGCGATAGCGCTGAGGGACGAAGAATCTGATCTTCCGATAGCACTTGTCAACCGTAAGTATTCATCAACCATACCTTTTGACGACGATAAATATTACTTTGGTCCCTTTTGCAATCCTTATGTTGTTTACTTTGATGCGACTAATGACAGCAAGCCAAAAAGAGTGTCGGCAATCAAGGAGACACGGCAAGAATCAATAACTGAATCCAATAACCAATACTGGGAAGGGGTATTTCAGTACGACATTAATAGTGATGGAAGTATCCCTGACTATGTTCCCAGCGAATATCCACTTTATTCTGAGCCAGATAAAGACGTAAATGGCAAAACAATTAAAGGAACAAACCAAAATGATAACCTCAAAGGGAAGAAGCAAGATGATTACATTGATGGCAAAAAGGGCAATGACATATTGTCCGGCAAAAAAGGAAATGACATTTTGATAGGAAAGCAAGGCTTTGACCAGCTTTATGGACAAGCAGGAGATGACTTCCTAAATGGAGGTGAGGGTGATGACCTTTTAGAAGGCGGAAAGGGTGCAGACGTGTTCAAGCTTTCAAGAGGAACTGACACAATCAGTGATTTCAACGTGAATGAAGGCGACAAGATTGCCATCCCCGCTGAATATATTGATGAGTTTGTAATTTCCTCAGTTTCGGGTGGTGCTTCAGTTGAAGTTGATGGATATGGAAAAATCGTAATTCCTGGGCTTGATCCACAAATCATTGGTCCAATCAACGCAGAAATCTTCCTTCGCTACGTATAGAGCTGCTGACTTCTATATCCCCGTCAGCAATGACGGGGTTTTTTTGTTGCGAGGTACTCTGTACCTGGACGAACATCACCTGACGACTGATATTGCTATCAACAGCACATACACCTTCCATCACCGATGTCAGAAGAACAACTCAACG
>QCTG01000050.1 GCA_003211235.1 Synechococcus sp. AG-673-B04 | reverse complement strand
TTGGATAAACAGTTCCAGATGTAATATGAGTCCAAGATTCTGTAAGACCTAAAGTGAAAATAAAAACATCCATCTCTAAAAAAGCTTTCTTTACACTCAATAGATGATTTGACCTCAAAAACTGAATTTCATCTTTTGTTTCCAAGCCGTTTGGAAAGACAGAAGGTCGCAATGCATCATAATAACGACCATCTTTCTCCCAAATGAAATTATTAGGAGTGAATTCATCGAATGCCTCTAAAGCCAACTGTAGGAGCTGCCGTACCGTATATATGTTTCCATATCTACAACTATATTGCGAAAAACCATGTTTTAAATGTTCAGATTCTGGCAATATTCTTGGAGCAGGCTCATTGTCAATGATATTGAAACCATGCTTCTTAAAACGCTTGGTAATATGCTGAGCGAAGCATGAACCTGCAGTACAAATCTTATGTTTTTCTATGATATTGAATTTTTTTTTATATATAGATTGGACAAAAAATGGATTTTGACCGACAACACCTGTTTTCCAAAATTTATCAGCAGATAGAGTTTTGTAGGGATGTTCAGATTTCATTGATTCAAAAACTCCAATTTGTTAATTGTGTCAGGCCTTCTTTAAGACTGATGCTTGGTTTCCAATCAAGCAGCTTGTGGGCTTTTTGAATATCTGCTTGAGCATAACGAATATCACCATCACGGAATTTACCGGTTACTTTATACTCGGCTGAATAATTTTTTGACTGTGCGATGCCAAGGAGCAATTTAACAATCTCAATAATTGAAACAGAACATCCAGATCCGATATTGAAGACATGCCCAGGTGGGGCTTTGATTGCATTGATTAATGCAGAAACAACATCATCGACATAAACAAAGTCACGGTAAATTTCACCATCTTCGTAAATCTCCAGATGTTTTGAAGATTTTATCTGTGAGCAAAATATAGAGAGAACACCTGTGTATGGGTTGGTCAATGATTGGCCTGGCCCATAAACATTTTGTAATCTTAGTATACACCAGTCGAAATTAATTGCAAGATTTTTAACCAAAAACTCTTGCATAAGCTTGGTGCTTGCATAAACGGAGTCAGGTTTTGGTTGCAGATTCTCAGGGGTAGGTTGGGGCATAAGTTTTTGTCCGAATTGATCGTAAACATTGAAGTCTCCAGCGGCCATTTTTGCTGATTCGCGAGTACTGGCTTCGACAGCTTGTCCTAAACTATTGATGTATAAACCTTCACCGTAGACGGCTCTGCTACTAGCTAAAATAATTTTTTTCGGTTTAACTTCTGCGACTCTGCAAGCTTCAAATAAATTAGCTGTCCCGGTTACATTAACATCAACATAACGGGAAGGCTCATCAAATGATTGACCGGTACCTGTTTCGGACGCTAAATGATAAATAATATCAGGCTTAAATTTACCGAGAGAATACGCTAGTTTATCTAAATCGCGAACATCACCCTCAACAATATTAAAAGGAAAATTCTTGTCTGGATTCTCTCCATGTACTTGCTTGTGAAAATTGTCATATCCACAGACTTCGAATCCTTTACTTATTAAGGCGAGTGACAACCTTGATCCGATAAAGCCCGCACCGCCGGTAATAAATGATTTCATGGAGTAATAATTTAAATCTTAAATTTAGCATAGTTAAAGCGCATGCTGGTCCAAATCAGCAGAAGGTATTACTCCAAAGTTGACTAGATCTTCCGGAACGAAGGGAGGATTATTGACTCGTTCACTTTCTGAGGTAAGTCCGGAAGTTAATACTGGCTGAACTATTACTAAGCAGCCAATAAGTATGCAAATCCAAAGAATGGCTTTTACCTTAAAATTTTTACTAACTCATATTCCTAGCTAGCTTTGTCGACTAGATGGTAAGTGGCCCTAAAACGACAAACTTTAATAGCTGCATTAATCATCATTACTGTTGAGATACGTCAGGGCTACGATTAAAATTCTTATTACCAAAAGCTATTCTATTTGATCTAATTCTCTATAGAATAGTACTAGGGAATCAGCAGTCTTGAGATTTTTGCAAAACGCTAATTGTCGCTGATAAACTTTAGTCCTTAGTAAATTAGAATAAAGAACTTCCTCAATCTTTTCTATCCACTCTGTACCGTCTTCAGGCAACTTAGCACTAGCAACCCAAGGAATGTCTTGATAGGGGCCAAAATCAGAGGCGAGTACAGGGATTCCTGCTTCGATGTATTCTAGCAACTTGGTGTTTGCCTTGCAATAATTAAATGTGTCCTCAACCAATGGAGCAAAGCCAAGCCACCATCCTCTAGAGGTGAGCGAAGCTTGAAATGCAGTGTAATCGTTGACTTTATCAAGTGTTACACATCGGTTTGCATATTTATCGGCAAGAATGGCTGGCATCTCAATGCCAAAAGTTTCAAATACAAGCAATTTATTCCTTGCCATTAGTTTATCAATCACAGGGCAGATAAGATCCAAGTCGTCCCTATGTGAACTACTTCCCATGTATCCGATAACAGGGTAAGGCCTTTGACTATATTCACATATTTTAAAGGTAGGCGTTGTAAAGGTTTTGTATACGGGACAGGTAAAAGTTTTTAGCTTCGGCAAGATTTTATTTATTGCTTGTGCCAAACGTGGCGTGGAACATATGATTCCATCTACCAAAGTAGACGTTTCATGCAAAGAATCGAGCACTAAATCAGAATTATAATAGTTCCATTTTTCCATCCCCACTGACTTTGGAACATCAAACAAGAAGTCGTCTAGATGTAAAAATACTTTCTTGTTACGCATACGCGATAAATTAATTATTTTCTTGTATTCACCAGGCCTATACCATCTTGACAGAAGTAAATAAGAACAATCAAATAGCAAGCGATAACGCTGTTTCTGATCAATAAGTTTTAATTTATGCCACTCAAATATATTAAATAGAATTTTTTCTTTCACTTGCTCAAAGCCAAAACTGATTTTCTGGGTAGCTTGCTTGGAATCGCAAAGTATGGATAATTTCACTGATTGTTACCTTTAATCGAACTCTCAATTATGTTGAATACTTGGTCTGCAAGTGCATGATCACTAAATTTTTGGCTAATCTCTGCTTGAGCTGACATAACTAAATCTTCCACTTTCTCTGGTGAATGCATTAACTCAAGGACAGAATTTTTCCATTCATTATATGATTTACAAGTTCGAATGCTTGTTGATCTTATTCCATTAGTATATACGGGAGAATCACTGGCTATAGTGGCAATATTGCAAAATGAGTACTCAACCCATTTTGTATTAGCTTTTAATGAATTAAATCGATTATCTATTAAAGGGCAAATCCCGATACTCCATTTTCGAGATTTGAGAAGTGAAATAAAAGAATCATAATCGTTTTCAGGAGGTATTAATGTAATTTGACCGCCAAGAGATCTCAATTTATTGCTGGGAATAATAGTTCCAATCAACTCAAGCCTCCAATCAGGATGAGTATTTAAAACTTCGATTAATGCATCTTCAATAGTTTCAAGATCCTGGGAATGCCCAAAACCTGTGTAACCAATTACTTTTTTTCTTTTTTTGTGAGTAAGAATATGATTTGGATCAATAGATTTATATATTGTCCCAACAGCTATGTTTGGATGCCTTGTCGAATTGAATAATTCTCTTTTCAATGCTGGAGTTGAGCTATAAAGCAAATCAGATAATTCAATTAGCTTTAAGATTGTTGGCGCACGTCTTATATATGCTTCATATTTTTTTTCGTCTAAAACATCTTTTGAAGGCTCATACAAAAGATCATCTATATGATATATAAAGGGTATAACTTTTTTGCGACATTCTTGGGCCAACACAATGCCATCTTTCCCATAATATCTAGACATAATAAGTACATCAGGTTTGTAGTCATTTATAAATTCCTTGCATTGTTTTCTTATAGCTCTTTTTAATGCATCACCTTTTAATGCTTGAGTATCAAGCCCTAGTATTAGCTTATATTCAACTTTGTCACGAAGTAAAGATAGTGGTTTTATAAATGAAATAGTCAGTGTTGGTAATAGCGCAGGGGCCATCACGAGTGCACGAATTTTTTTCTCTTTTCCTCTTGTTCTCTGCAATGAAATCGATTGATCATGATTTAAATCCGTTATTCTGGATAATAGCTGTATAAACTCATTCCGTACTTCATCTCGGCTTCTTAAGATTGAACTTAATTGCTGATTCGAGTTTGCAAACGCGGAATTGAATGGCATATTTGCAAAAGAAATCATATCATCAGCAGTTTGAGCCACAGGCAGGTATGCAACCTGCGTAACATCAATCATTTGCTGTGGATCTTGCCAGACCATTGCAGGAACATTATTGATAATTAAGTCGAACAATACGGATGATGGTGCTGAAATACCATACATATAATTTGACCAACCAACTTCATAAGCGGGCTTGTTTTCTAATATGACATTGTCAGGCAAATTTATTTTATTTTTTACAGTATATTGACCACCTGGATGTGGACGTAGTGCTATTTTTTTTCCTTTTGACTGAAGATAGTCTGCAAGTTCAAAAAATTGCTCCATGAATAAATTAATATTTGACTGTGTTCCGTGGCGCACTGAATGGAGATTCTCACAAACAATACCAATATTTTTGTCAAGGCTTTGTGATGAACTTGAAAGCTGTCGTTTTGATGTTTTATTGATCCATGCGGCTGATCCTATGTTTATATACCTTGATCGTTGAAGTGGGCGCAGATTACGTTGGAGGTCAATAGGCATCCAACCACAGATGTAATCGGCAGCAAATCCAACGGAATCACCATACATTTTCTGGTGATTTTTATTCATTAAAAAACCCACGCACTCAAAGCCATGCTGTAGTGTTATGGTTTTTATTTTTTCTGGGCAATATTTAAAGATCTCGTGGGTTTCCTTGTGAGCATTCAAATCACTTTCACTAGCTGAAATTAAAAATCCTTGCTTCGCTTCATTAAGTAACTTCCAGACTTTAAAAGAACTGCTGATTACATAAACAGATCCATTCGTTTCTTCTGCAAACTTTTGAAGTTGCTTGACCCATATATTTTGCTTATCTCTTTTCACAAAGGCTTGTGTTATGAATATCAGTGGCGTTAATTCGAGATCGTCAGAAGACAGGTAAATTAATGGCCTCAGTATATTGACATCCTGCAAAAGATTAACAATAAACCCAGCCATTACATTATGTGCCATCATATTCTCCTTAGGGCATAAGTTTGCTTAACATTATTAGCCAGATATATATATTCTTGGTCAAACAATGTCTTGATAAGTGAGCCAATTGATTGATCTATAAATGAATACAAGATCCCTTGTCTAATCTGATTGAGAACAGTATCTGAGTGATTTTGGGAGTATCGATAGTTCAACATATATTTAATGCACTGTGAATGCTCTGGCATTATCTTCTGCAAATCTCTGGCATATATACGGTATAGCAAATTTCCTCCATCATCCTTTGTACCTAGAAAATGAGATCTCCATACTTTATTTAATAGTTTATAAGCATGTTTAGTCGTAGTGAAATAGTGTCTGCCATTATTTTTTTCTATCCAAAAATTAGAATGCCCCACCTTGGCGAATCGATTCCCGTCCATTTGTATCAATTTTATATCAGTCAAGGGTTCCGTTAACTTTGAAATCTCAGGCTTGGAGTCAATGATACTTAATTGAATTTGCTTTGAGGATTGTATGCTAAAAACATTTAAACGAAGAAATTCCAAAAATTTTGAGACTTCGGTTTCATAATCGTATGATTTTTTACAGATATCCTCAAATTCGGCGACTGAATCTTCCTTAAGTCTGAAGTTCCAAGGCTTGCAATCCTTAATTAGCTCGTCAGTAGATTCATAGATCAAATTTGCAAAATCGGAATACAAACAGAATCCATTGGACAAGACTTGACATCCATAAGTTAATGCAGTAAGACAACGATTTGTTGATTTAGCAACCGAAAAGTTTTGATGACTAACAGGCATAAATGCAATATCAGATTGTCTCAATAAATCAGCTTCTAATTCATTCGTCCAGATTTCGATGCTTGCTTCAATTGGAAGATTACTTATTGCTGTAAGGTTTTCAGATGTAAGTGCGCGTTCATTTGTAAGAATGGTAAATGTTAGTGGTGTGCATTTTCTTCCTATTTGAAATAAAAAATTTGAGTAGCTATTTAAATCCTTGATGCCAACATCAAAGTAAGGATTATCTCCAATCCCAAACCACAATATCTTTAAACTATTTGAGCGGATAAGAGAATCCTGCTTGCTCTTAATTAAATGTCTTGTTTCATCAAATGTTATGCAAGGATCTTTGGTATCGTTGATTTGGTGA
>QCTG01000049.1 GCA_003211235.1 Synechococcus sp. AG-673-B04 | reverse complement strand
CCAATGGCTGCACCTGCGCCACTGAGATTGACACCCTTCGCATCGAGAAGAGCTTCGTAAAAGGCAGTGAAATTAAGGCGTTCTCCACCATCTTTCTTGTTGGAGACGTATCCACATTCCCGAACCAGGTCGGACTTGGAGACATCACCCAGCTCTTTAACCTTGGCCAGGAGGTCGGATCCGGTGAGCATTGAAAAAGAACGCTTGCTTATGTAAATCATGCAAGTAGAGCACCCAACTTGTCAATACAAATTGGGGCGAATTTGATTGATTGGTGGTGGAAACAGCTCGAGAAGGATCGTTTTTCAAGCAGATTGCTCTGAAATCATTCTCAAAAATCTGTTGTGCATCAACTGCGACTCATTGGTCCTCGCGTGCAAGAACGATCCCGCTGGTTATTGCTTCACAGATGACCTGGCGATATCGACGTCTGCTCTGATCCCGAGATCAAATGGAAATAACAGCTCTGATCAGCTTGAGCCCGTCGATCCTGAGGAAGACGAACCGCGTTTCGGGCATGTTCACAATCGAGCGCCTGGTTGATCAGGGTTGGAAACGGGAACTCTCTTGTCAGACAGAGTTCAAGGCTTTCCTCAATGCCCGCACCCGTTGTATGGCCAGCGGAAATACCTATCGGGTGATCAACAGTGATTTAGATGTCATCTGTCTGGTCACGCTTGACGGTTGCAAGCGTCAATACGGCGCACGATGAATGGCATTGATGCCGGGTTCGATGATGTCCGGTTCGATCTGACTAACATTGAACGCCGCGAGGCACTCATGACCATTCCGTTCGGTGAGCCTGAGCCCTCGGATGCTCTGATGAATAAGTCTGTTTCGTCGACGCGGTTGCGCACCTGGTTGAACACAAGACTGCGCCAGCTCGCCATTGCACAGCGCATTCAGGATGCTCGCGCTCTGCGCAGCGAATTTTCGCTTGATTGAGCATTTCAGCCGAAACCGCCGCGCCCTGCTTTGGCTTGTTGCTTGGGGGCTGGCAACACCTCGATCACCCTCGCTTTGAGGCGGCTGGAATACCAGAGATCCGTGGCTTCGGCATAGCTGCCAACGTCCTGAAACGATCCGTCGATGAACATCACCCTGTAGCGATGACGGTCGTAGGGACGTGAATCGGTGTCTTCAAACGACTGCATGACAGGCTCGGATGATCTGCTTCTGCTGCAGCTTCCTGCATCCGGTTGTTGTTCTGCGGATAGGACGCACAAAAAAAGCCCCGCATCTGCGGGGCCTGGTGGATTTTGTTCGCTGAGATCAGCGGACGACTTTGTTTCCCCTGTACACGAGAACAGAGTGCTTGGTGTCGGAGACAGCAGCGTTGTTCTGGATGTACTTCTGGCCGCGGTAGGTCAGGGTCATGGGAGGTTCCTCGAAGCAAGCTCAGGTCCCCGTTCCATGGCCTGAGTCGAACTGCGCCTCGCTGGAAGCGAGGTGAACGTCGATTGCGTAGCTGTGGCTACAAAAACTTCCTAGCGCGGAGGTCCACTGGGTCGTCGTTCAACTCGCTACAGAAAGGCTGAAAAGATGATGGTTCGGCCTGAATTTGCGCTTTTGCTCACCTGTAAGGCGCTCTTGTGTCCTTCGCTGCTGACGGTTTGTGACGTTTGCTGAGCCACGCGTTGTGCTCCTTACGTTGACAACGATCACGCGTCAGGCGCGATGCAACATCCACAGAACAAAGCTGACTGGGTCAAGGCACAGCGGCGCAAACTTAATCAACCGATTGATCTCGACACCCTGCTCTGGGTTCGCAATCGAATGATGAGACTCGAGGTGGAAGCTCGCTGGTCAGACCGCATCCGTTTGTTTGAGGAATTTTTCCCAAATGACGCGATGATCCCGCGGCTTTGATTCGGATCACGACGCTTCAACGGACTTCGGTCGCCGATCCAACAGAAGTTTTGAAAGGCTGCGGTGAACCTAGTGTTTTCGACGAGACAGTTCATGGGCCGCAGTTCCTGGTTGAACCATCCCACCCGCTGCTCAGCTGCATCCACCTGGACGCGACGGAGGGTCTGAGTGGCAGCGTTGATTCTGCTGTTGATCGGTGCCTCGATAGCGGGTGCCGTGTTCGCCAACCTGCTGACGGAGTAAATGAATTAGGGTCGCCCACTTTGATCGGCCTAATGCTCCCTCAGTTCGCGTTCATGCTCGGGGAGCTTGAAATCAGCAACATCACCGCTGCTGTTCTGGTGATGGTTGCTCTGGTGTTTATTGGCAGTTTTGCGGTGGTTTCACTGCAGACCGGTGAATTGATCAAACCGCCGAAACGATGAGCCACAACTGGTTGCTCAACGGGCGGGTGATTCATCTGGCGGCGCCCAGCGATCGTGCGGTGGCCCAACGGGTGGCGCAGCACATGCAGCGCCGCATCACAGAAGACGACTGGCGCCCCTACGCATCCAAAGCCGATGCTCTGCAGGCCTGGCGCCGATTGGGGGGGATCCGGTTGCAGGTGCTGCAGGCCCTGCAATTGATCGACTCTTCCGATGCACAAAACGATGGCTGAACAGGGCCGGCCTTCGCATGTGGCGGTGGTGGGCGCCGGCTGGGCCGGATGGGGTGCGGCCAAGGCTCTCTGCGAAGCCGGAGTGCGCGTGACCCTGATCGATGGGATGACCGATCCCACCGGTCGAACGCCCGATCGCACCGCCAGTGGCAAACCGTTCGAGCCCGGAACCCGTGGCTTCTGGAAGGACTACCCCAACATCAATGCACTCACGGCTGAGCTGGGGCTCCGTGATGTGTTCACCCCCTTCACCACCAGTGCCTTCTGGTCTCCCGATGGACTGGAGGCCACCGCACCGGTGTTCGGCAACGGCCCCCAGTTGCCCAGCCCGCTGGGCCAGGCCTTCGCCACGGTGAGCAATTTCAAGCGCTTGCCGCTGGCTGATCGGTTGAGCATCGCCAGGTTGCTGCTCGCCATGCTCGATCTCAACCGCAACCCTGAGACCTTCGCGCGCTACGACGGGATCGATGCCCTGACCCTGTTCCGCCAGCTGAAGATCAGCGAGCGGATGATCGATGAGTTCCTGCGGCCGATCCTGCTGGTGGGTCTGTTCAAACCGCCCGAGGAGTTGTCGGCGGCGGTGACGATGGAGCTGCTCTACTACTACGCCCTGGCGCATCAGGACTCCTTTGATGTGCGCTGGATCAAGGCCAGGAGCATCGCCGAGCAGCTGATCGCCCCGTTGGCGGAGCGGCTGATCGCGCAGCACCAGCTCACCGTGCTGGGGGGAACGGTGGTGACCAGCCTGAATCTTGAAGAGACCGGCCGCGGGATCCGTTCCGTCACGACCCGTCCTCAGGCATCGGGCACCACAACCGAGCTCGATGGTGTGGATGCGGTGGTGCTTGCGGTGGGCGCCAGGGGGATGCGGGGGGTGATGGCCCAGTCACCGGCGTGTGCTCAGGCGGCACCGGAACTGGCGGCAGCCGGTGAACTCGGCGCGATTGATGTGGTGTCGGTGCGGTTGTGGCTTGATCGTCGCGTTTCGGTTGCCGATCCCGCCAATGTCTTCTCCCGCTTTGCGGCATTGCGAGAGTCCGGGGCCACCTTCTTCATGCTCGATCAGCTGCAGAAGAGCAGCGAACTGGAGCTGTGGGGCGGGGCCGATCCGCAGGGTTCGGTGATCGCCAGCGATTTCTACAACGCCTCGGCGATCGCAACGCTGAGCGATGGGGAGATCGTCGCCGCTTTGATGCAGGACCTGCTGCCGCGGGTGGTTCCGGCATTCCGGCAGGCGCGGGTGGTGGAGTCGGAGGTGCGGCGTTATCCGGGGGCGGTGTCGCTGTTCTCACCCGGAAGCTTTCGCCAGCGCCCGCCACTGGAAACATCACTGGATGCAGTCGTCTGTGCTGGCGACTGGGTGCGCATGGGTGAGCGCGAGCACGGTGCCAAGGGCCTCTGCCAGGAGCGGGCCTACGTGTGCGGACTGGAGGCGGCCAATTCGCTGCTGCGCCGCGGGATTGTGGCGGGAGCCGATGGCGCGCACAGCGGTCGGCATCGGGTGCTCCCGATCCGTGCCGATGAGCCGCAGGTGTTGCTGGGCCGGGCCCTGAACAAGCTGGTGATGGATCCGCTGGAGACGATGGGCATCAACTGGCCCTGGCTGGCGAGGTAGTCGTTTCCCCCTTCACAATCGAGGCAGCTGTTGGAAAGGCCCATGCGTCGCCGAGGATCCGCAACGGGGCAGGGTCTATGTGGTGAGCGCAGCGATCGTGATGCCGAGCTCTACGTGTTCAAGCTCAACCTTTAAGGCCCGAGTTATAGCCTGCGTTCTTGCTGTTTCTAGATAGGGTTGTCCAACAGTCGGTCTAACAAGCCGGCTGTAACCAACTCAACAGGAGCAACCCGATGAACCACGAGCAACTAGAGGCGGCTTACAAGCTGCTGAACCTGATGGATGCCGACGCTGTAGCTCAGGCTGATGCCGAGACCTTTGGTGATTGGTATTCCCACCTGTCTGACCATCTCCTTGAAGCACTGGAGGACGGGTGATGAGCAACCGAGTGCTGGACACTTACAGCAAGAACCAACTCACCAGTGCTCCGGTGCTGGTGAAGCTGATTGCCTTGAAGGAACTAGCGGATGACCTAGGGATAGGTGATGTGCTGTCTCTGATGAAGGTTGATGTGCCGATGAGGAGGCACAAGGCGTAGGGGACGACAAGTCGCCCTAGTCCTTCTGAGTGAGGCACCTGGCTTCCAAGACCACCTGATTAGGTGATGTGCCGGTGCGTCAGTAAAGGGAGAATGAAACTAAAGCTCCAATCCAATCAATCCACTTACGCAACTACTGGTTTATGACTGACTACCTAGCTGAGATGAACAAGCACACGAACATCCTTCATACAGCCTTGCTGGTGAGTGATGCTTATGAGGAGACGATTACTAATCCTTGTGAATTGTCCAGGCTTGAGCTAATGGATAGGCTTGAGGAACTGAAGCAAGAGATAGGTGAAGGATGATGAGTGTGGAAGAGAGACAAGTTGTTATTGATGCCTTGTAATGCCTACCATCGCATCTAGAAAACCTGTCCTTGACGGTAGAGCAGAGGTCATTACCTACACACGGGATACCTCTGCTTATTACTTAAGGCAATACATTAAAGAGAAGAGAGGTTACAAGACCACTAGGATTTATGATGTAGAGACAGAAGAGGATGCTTGCGGTAAGGCACTAGACATATTCATTACTACCCATTCAACTGACGCTAAGTCGTCTCAACCTAGGAGAGGAACAAAGGTAGGCACTAAGCAGAAACCTAGGAAGGGACTGCTTAAAGATTGGGTGCGTAAGTATTTAAATGATGAGAAGGAGAAGCTTGATAATGAGCTACTGAAACCAGCTACCTATAAGAATAAGGAAGAGTGTCTAACTGGTCACTTCCTGTCTTACTGTGATGAATACAACCTGCTTACAACTAGAGACATCAAGGTTGGAGCACTAGATAAGTATATTATTTATCGGAGTGAAGCTAAACCGCTAACCCAGAGGAAAGAGCTATCACTTATTAGTGGTTTCATCGGGTATCTAATTAAATACAGGATGCTGGATGCTTATGAAGCCGCACAGAAAGACCTAGTTCCAAAGGTAAGGCTGGTTGATGCTGACTTAGATAGCAACCCACCAATCAGAGACCTTGATGAATGGAACACCATACTGACGCACTTCAGAAGGTATGTAAAAGCAGGAGAAATACATCAGAACTATCGGACTTTGTTATGGCGTAAGCACTTCTACAATTTAATACTGGTGTTGAAGCAGACAGGAATGCGACCTAGTGAAGCTAGGAATATGAGGTGGAGAGATATAGAGTTTGAGAATGTAGGAAGGATTAGTAAGAGTAAGAAGGAGGAAGAACTATCTGGCTATGCTGAGTTAGGGATTGATGTAAGAGCCTTTAACGAGGTTCAGCTAGCAGAGATAGGCAAGGTTAATAGGTATGTATCCCATATCAGGGTTCTCAAATCAAAGACAGGTGCTCAGCGTGAAATCACAAGTAATAGTGCTGAGGTATTGGCTAGATGGAAGAGAGACCTTAGAGAGTATCTAGACAATCACGAGCTACATTTCCAACTGAATGGTGTTGAACTAAAGAGAGACAAAGAAGATGGATTACCTATTATTCCTGAAGATGAGTTTGTCTTTAGTCTGCCTGAGAAGAATGAATGGAAGCTACCTCCTTACAACACTATCTATGTAAGATGGAGAGCGTTGATGAATGAGCTTGAGGGTAAGTTGAAAGGTGCTCAAATGTCGGAGCATCCTTACACTATCTATTCACTACGGTCTAGTAGAGCGCAAGAGCTTATGGATATGGGTGTTGATGTATATCTAGCATCTACTCAATTAGGTCACAGCGTGGGTGTATTGG
>QCTG01000048.1 GCA_003211235.1 Synechococcus sp. AG-673-B04 | reverse complement strand
CCCTGCCACTACTAGTTTTTTCTTAGACGTGAAGGCGCGGATGACCAGGGGCTTCACCGAACGGAGCACGCGGTTCAGGCCGAGTTCAAAAGAAGAGCACGTGGTGCAGAAAGCCCAAGAGCACTTCGAACGAACGTTGATCAACATTCAGGGAGAACTGGCCGGCAGCGTTGCTGCCCTGGAACATCCCAACCACGAAGAAGCACTGAATTACGGCGAGATCTTCCTGAGGGACAACGTTCCCGTGATGATCTACCTGTTGCTTCAGGGTCGATACGCCATCGTCCGGCAGTTCCTCTCGGTCTGCCTGGATCTGCAGAGCACCAGTGTTCAGACCCGTGGGGTCTTTCCCACCAGCTTTGTGGAAGAGGACAACGAACTGGTGGCCGATTACGGCCAGCGCTCCATCGGACGCATCACCTCTGTTGATGCCAGCCTCTGGTGGCCGATTCTTTGCTGGATCTATGTAAAGCGCAGTGGCGATACCGAATTCGGACGCAGTCAAAAGGTTCAACGCGGTCTGCATCTGCTCCTCGACCTCGTTCTTCACCCCAGCTTTGAGGGCACCCCGGTGCTGTTCGTCCCGGACTGCGCCTTCATGATTGATCGTCCGATGGATGTCTGGGGAGCACCCCTGGAAGTGGAAGTGCTGCTGTTTGCAGCTCTGCGAAGCAGCATTGAACTGATGGATCTCTGCCAGCGCCACACCAACAGCGCTCTGCTCGAGGAACGGCTCCGGTTAAGCCGGAGCTGGATGCATGACCTACGCCAATACCTTCTGAAGCACTACTGGGTGACCAGCAAAACAATGCAGGTGCTTCGGCGAAGACCGACGGAGCAATACGGAGACAATCAATACCAGAATGAATTCAATGTTCAGCCTCAAGTGATCCCTGCCTGGCTGCAGGACTGGCTCGAAAATCGCGGCGGTTACCTGATCGGCAACATGCGAACAGGTCGACCCGATTTCCGTTTCTACAGCCTGGGCAATTCACTCGGATGCATGTTCGGACTGCTCACAGCACCCCAGCAACGTGCTCTGTTCCGACTGGTGCATCACAACCGACAGCATCTAATGGCTCAGATGCCCATGCGCATCTGCCACCCTCCCATGGAAGGGGTGGAATGGGAAAACAGAACCGGGTCTGACCCCAAGAACTGGCCTGGCAGTTATCACAACGGCGGCCACTGGCCAAGTCTGCTTTGGTATTTCGGGGCTTCAATCCTGTTGCACGAACGCATCCATCCCCATGCGGACATGCTGCTGATGACCCAGATGAAAACGCTGCTCGATGAATGCTACTGGAGTCACCTCAATCAATTGCCCCGTCAGCAGTGGGCTGAATATTTCGACGGACCCACTGGAACCTGGGTCGGACAGCAATCACGCACTTACCAGACATGGACCATCGTGGGTTTTCTCCTGTTGCACCATTTCTTGCGAGTCAATCCTGATGACGTGCTGATGCTGCATCTGGATTCAGGGCTTTAGCCATCCAACTAAAAACCCTGCCTGAACCAGACAGGGGTTGAAACGAAAAGCCGAAAACGACGCTGATTGGACTTCAGAACAGTCCCAAAGTGAGCGACTTGTCGATGGGGAGTGCAGCACCAATACCGAGATAGATGGTGGTGGCGGTTCCAAACAAGAACACAGCCATGGCCACAGGGCGACGGAATGGATTCTGGAACTTGTTGAAGCTCTCGATGAAAGGAACCAGCATCAAGCCCAGGGGGACCAGAGTTTGCAGAGCGATCCCTAGAAGCTTGTTGGGAACGACACGAAGGATCTGGAAAACAGGATAGAGATACCACTCAGGCAGGATTTCCAGTGGCGTAGCGAAGGGATCAGCCTTATCCGCGAGCATCGCAGGGTCCAGCACAGCCAGGCCAACCACACAAGCGATGGTGCCAAGGATCACCACCGGAAAGATGTAGAGAAGATCGTTGGGCCAGGCTGGCTCTCCGTAATAGTTGTGCCCCATGCCCTTGGCGAGCTTGGCCCGCATCTTGGGGTCGGAAAGGTCAGGCTTCTTGAGAATGTGCATCGGTTAGTCCAGGTGTTGAAGGAACAGTAGAAACGCAGATCACAAGGGGCCAGAGATGCCTTGCTTCCGAATCATCAGAAAGTGCATGAGCATGAACACCGCCAGCAACCAGGGCATGACGAATGTGTGAAGGCTATAGAAACGAGTGAGAGTGGATTGCCCAACACTCTCACCACCGCGAAGCAATTCCACCATGAAATCGCCAACCACGGGAATGGCAGCTGGAACACCAGACACAATTTTCACAGCCCAGTAGCCCACCTGATCCCAAGGAAGGGAATACCCCGTAACCCCGAAGGACACCGTGATCACAGCCATGGTGACTCCGGTCACCCAGGTGAGCTCACGGGGACGCTTGAAACCACCGGTGAGGTAAACGCGGAACACATGCAGAATCAGCATCAGCACCATCATCGAGGCGCTCCACCGGTGGACGGAACGGATCAACCATCCAAAACTGACGTCGGTCATGAGGTATTCGACCGACTTGTAAGCCTCCGCAACGGTCGGCTTGTAATAGAAGGTCATTGCAAATCCAGTGGCGAACTGGATCAGGAAGCAAACCAATGTGATGCCGCCCAGGCAATAGAAGATATTGACGTGGGGCGGGACGTATTTCGAGCTGATGTCATCAGCAATGTCCTGGATTTCCAGACGTTCCTGGAACCAGTCGTAAACGGGGGATGAGTTCGCCATGCACAAGCGGGCTCGGGTTGCGAAAGTCTACGCAGGTCTCACTTGTCGAACGGTCGACTGGTCCGTGATGTATCCAACTGTTAAAGATCTTTCAGACTGCCTGCGGCGCAGGAGCTCCCAGGGATTGAAAGCTCTGAGTGTCTTGATACTCGGACTCATTTTGCTGCTGTCTGCACCCCTGCAGGTCCCTGCACTGAGTGATACGCAGCAGCTGGTTGTGGACAGCTGGAGGCTGGTGAATCAGGGCTACCTCGATCCCGACCATCTAGACGAGGTGCGCTGGCGTCGCCAACGCCAGAAGGCACTCGAAAAAAGTATCGAAAGCAGTGAGGACGCTTACAGAGCAATTGAAGTGATGCTCTCAAGCATCGGGGACCCTTACACCCGCGTGCTGCGACCAGCGGATTACGCCGCCTTGAAGAACAGCACCAACGGCAACCTCAGCGGAGTCGGTCTGCACCTCGGCCCCGGGGAGCAAGCGGACCAGGTTGTGGTGATCTCAGCTCTGGAGGGCTCTCCAGCTGCAGAGGCCGACTTGAACTCGGGAACCGAATTACTGGCCGTGGACAGTGTTCCTGTGAAAGATCTGGGATTGGAAGGTACGGCCACTGCATTGCGTGGGGATGTCGGCACCCAGGTGGTGCTGATGCTTGCAGGTGGTGACGGCGAGCCCAGTGAACTGACCCTTGAACGGCGCAGTGTTGACCTGAGACCAGTGCGCACACGACGACTCAGAAGTGGCGAACACACCATCGGTTACCTGAGAATCACCCAATTCACTGATGGTGTGCCCGAACAGGTGCAGCAGGCTCTGGAGGAGCTTCAGGACAAAAATATCGAAGGGCTGATCCTCGACCTGCGCAACAACTCGGGCGGATTGGTCAGTTCCGGACTGGCCGTTGCCGATGACCTGCTCTCCGGCGGAACCATCGTTGAAACCCGCAACCGTGAGGGGATCAACGACGCGATCCCCGCTGGACTGGGCACGCTTTATGACGGACCCATGCTCACCCTGGTGAATGGTGGAACAGCCAGTGCCAGCGAAATCCTGGCCGGAGCCCTTCAGGACAACGAACGCTCCACCCTTCTGGGAAGTCGGACCTACGGCAAGGGGCTGATCCAGACGCTGACCAATCTCAGCGATGGCAGCGGGTTGGCAGTGACCGTTGCAGGGTATGTCACCCCCAACGGACGTGACATCCAGGGGGAAGGCATTGCACCGGACCGTTTGCTTTCAGACCCCGAACCACTCAATCCGGATGGGGATGGTGACCGCTGGTTAAACGAATCGGAACAATGGATGGAAGCCCTTCTGGAAGCAGAGGCTCCGGATGAGCCCCCCGCATGAGCCAACGGACCTACCACGACCCTCTCCATGGCGGGATCCAGCTCAATCGCAATCAGCCGGCGGAAGCCATGGTCATGGACCTGGTGGACAGCGCCCCGTTTCAACGGCTCAGACGCGTGCGGCAGCTGGGGCCAGCTTTTTTAACCTTCCATGGAGCGGAATCAAGCCGTTTCACCCACTCGTTGGGGGTCTTTCACCTCGCGCGACAAGCGTTCAGTCGTCTGGTGATCCAGGACCCTGGTCTCGAACCCCACCGCGGCTTGGTGTACGCCGCGGCCCTTTTGCATGACCTCGGTCACGGGCCACTGAGTCATACCGGTGAGGAGATGTTCGGGATGCGGCACGAGGATTGGTCGGCTCGAGTCATCCGCCACCACCCCCGCATCAGGGACTGTCTCGAGACCTACGCACCCGGAACCGCCGCGGCCGTGGCCGCCCTGCTGGAGAGCGGCCAATCTCCCCGCCCCCTGGTCAAACAACTGGTGAGCAGCCAGCTCGACTGCGATCGTCTCGATTACCTGCTGCGGGACAGCTACAGCACCGGAACGCAGTACGGGCGACTGGACCTTGAACGGATCCTTTCAGCACTGACCCTGGCCCCCGATGGCGAGCTGGCGATCCATCCCAAAGGACTGATGGCCGTGGAGCACTACCTGGTGGTACGCAATTTGATGTATCGCAGCGTTTACAACCATCGGCTCAATGTGGTGTGCAACTGGCTGCTCGAGCGGCTTGTGCAAACCGCTCGGCAACTGGGGCCACAATCGATCTGGGCCGATGCCGTGATGCACCACTGGCTATGGGCGAGCGATGCTTTAACCCTTGATGACTTTCTCGGGAACGATGACCTGCGAACGGGTTATCACCTGCAGCGATGGAAGGAGGAAGGCTCACCTCAGCTGAGTGATCTCTGCCGCCGCTTTTTGGATCGAGATTTGCTCAAGGCCACAGGAGTCGAGCGATTCAACCGTGAAGGGCAGCTCAAGCTGCTGGCGATCTGCGGACGCCTGGCGGAACAGAACGGTCTTGATCCAGCACTGTGCTGTGGCTTGAGGCATCAGGAAACCCGTGGATACCTCCGCTATCGAGGCGGCCTGCGGCTCTGGGATGGTGAGCACTTGCAGGCCCTTGAAGATGCTTCACAGCTGGTGGCCAGCCTGTCCAGACCCGCCGCCACCTCCTGGCTCATTCACCCCCGGGAAATTCAGGCTGGGCTGAAGCGAGCCATCGAGGTTGAATTGGCCGAATCATCCATGGCGACAAAAGGGTGACCCTGCAGCTACCGGACCACCGCTCACAACATTGGAAAGATGCTCTGCCTGGATTGCTGGATCAAGAACCCAGCAACCTGGTGGAGCTGGATTGCGGTGACTGGAATCTCAACTGTTCTGATCTGCAGCAGCTGCTGCAGATCTTGGATGGCATGGGATGTCGGCTGCGATGGCTTTGCAGCCGACATCCCAAAACCGTTGTGAGCGCTGCAGCCCTTGGACTGAACGTTCATCTGGACGAAGCTGGGGCACAACCACCTCCAAAAAACGAGGAGCAGGAAGGACTCCTCGTTCATCGAGGAACATTGCGGTCCGGAGACCATTTGCAGTGCGATGGGGACGTTCTGATTTACGGGGATGTGAACCCCGGAGCGCGCGTCAGTGCCGGTGGAGACGTGATGGTTTGGGGACGACTGAGGGGGATAGCCCATGCCGGCTGTCACGGCAGCAACAAGGCAAAAATTGTTGCCCTGCATCTGCGGCCGGTACAACTCAGAATCTCCAACGCCGTGGCTCGAGGCCCGGAGGATCAACCTCTGGATGGCCTGACGGAACAAGCACGACTCGATCAAGGGGTGATTGTGATCGAACCCGCAGAGACCAGGAGCATTCGCTGATCCGGTTGTCACCGACGAAGCGATGCCTAGTCTGACCCGATACCTGTGAGCGCCTGGTGTCTACGACGCGAACAATCCTGATCTGCTCGGGCAAGGGCGGCGTCGGAAAAACGACCACCACTGCCAATCTCGGCATCGCCCTCGCGCGGAGCGGGGCAAGCACCGTTGTTCTGGACGCGGATTTCGGACTGCGAAATCTGGATTTGCTGCTTGGCCTCGAAAACCGGATCGTCTACACCGCTCAGGAAGTTCTGGCTGAAACCTGCCGACTGGAACAGGCCTTGGTCAAACACAAGCAGGAACCGAATCTGTCCCTACTTCCGGCGGGGAACCCGCGGATGCTGGAATGGCTGACTCCAAAAGACATGCAAGCGATTGTTGCCTTGTTGGAGGAGCGGTTTGATTACGTTCTGATCGATTGCCCAGCCGGCATCGAGGACGGATTCAAGAACGCGGCGGCAGCTGCACGGGAAGCCCTGGTAATCACCACACCGGAGGTGGCTGCCGTTCGTGATGCGGACCGGGTGATTGGGTTGCTCAATACCCAGGGCGTCTCTCCAGTCCAGCTCGTGTTGAACCGCGTTCGCCCAAAAATGATGTCGTCCCAGGAGATGCTTTCGGTGGACGACGTCACCGACATCCTTGCGTTGCCGCTGCTGGGGCTGGTTTTTGAAGACGAACAGGTCATCGTGAGCACGAACCGCGGTGAACCCCTGACCCTGAGCGACGGAGGCTCACCGGCAGCCCGTGCCTACGGCAACATCGCCGGACGCCTCCAAGGAAAAGATATTCCGCTCATGGATCCCGCCAAGATCCGTCGAGG
>QCTG01000047.1 GCA_003211235.1 Synechococcus sp. AG-673-B04 | reverse complement strand
CTCAGGGCTGGATCGCAGCACGTGATGGGCGTGATGATTGAAAGCCATTTGGTGGAAGGCAATCAGAAATTGACTGCTGATCTTTCACAACTCACCTACGGCCAGAGCATCACCGATGCCTGCATCAGCTTTGAGGCCACGGAACAGCTGTTGCTGAATCTGGCGTCCGCGGTGGGCGAACTTCAAACGGCCGTTCCAGCCTGATCGCCACATGAATGCAGCCTGACGGTCTGCTCATTCAACGCGCTGAACAGTCTCCCCTTGGCCAGCATCTCGGGATGGGCGATGTTTCGCTTCAGCTCAGTTTTGCTGCCCACAGACAACCCATGACCAGGGGAACGCTGAGGTTGTCGATGCCGGCAGGGCTGAGCTGTTCCAGCCCAGTGGCCACTATTGATAACAGCAGGGAAACCGTCCATTTGGCACCAGAGCCTCCGATGATGCTTAATGCCAGCAGCACGCCGAAGGAAACCATCAGCATGGTGGTGGTTCCAGCCAGAGATTTCGTTTGGCCGGCAATGGACCAACGCGGTGACGTCACGGCACGACCGATTAATCCGGCCAGACCATCACCGAAGGCCATGACCAGCACGCCTGCGCAGACAGCATCTGGTCGACTCGGCCAGAAGAGCACTAGCAGCGCAGTGATCGCCAGGCCGTAAGCGGTTGTTCCGTAGCTGTTGCGATCAACATCTTCAACGGCGGGGATTAAACGCCAACGCTGGTTGATTGCCGTTGCCAAGGTGACGACGCCAGCAAAGGGAATCGCGATTGGGGCTGGGATGGCGAACCACCAGGCCATGGGAATCACAGCACCTGTGCCGATGTGCACAATCTTTCTGCTGAGCTCGCGCTGGTTGGGCCATTGACGACGTGCCAAAAGAGCTGCAGCAAGAACGATCACCATCCATGCGGTGATCGTCAGGATGCCACTGCTTGAGGTCAGAGTGATCAGGCCGCCTGTTGGTGGTTGGTCATGGCCCGCAACTTGAGAATCGCTTTGGATTCGAGTTGTCGGACCCGTTCGCGGGAGACATTGATCTGACGACCGATTTCCGCCAGCGTCAGAGGCTCTTCACCACCGAGGCCAAAGCGCAGTTTGAGGATCTTCTGTTCCCGTTCGTTCAGTTGCGAGAGCCAGCCGCCCAGGTGCTCCTTCTGAATGCTGCGGTCCATTCCTTCCATCGGCTCTTCGCCGTTGGGGTCAGGAATCAGTTCACCAAGAGTGCTGCGATCCTCCTCTCCTCGGGCGTGGGCATCGAGGGAGGCGCATGGGGCGCTCTGAGAGATCAGGTCTTCCAGATCACGGGGTTCAATTCCCATGGCACTGGCCAGCTCCAGCCGATTGGGCTGACGGCCAAAACGGTGGGAGAGCTCCCGGGAGATGCGGCGCATCTTGGAGAGCTTTTCGCTGACGTGGATCGGCAGGCGAATTGTGCGGGCGCTGTTGTCGATCGCCCGGGTCATGCCCTGACGGATCCACCAGTAGGCATACGTCGAAAATTTGTAGCCCATTGCCGGGTCGAACTTGTCGACGGCGCGTTCCAATCCGATTGCACCCTCCTGAACCAGGTCCAGCAGTTCCAGCCCCTGATTCTGATATTTCTTGGCGACGCTTACAACCAGGCGCAGGTTGGCGGCCATCATGCGGTCGCGAGCACGTTTGCCCATGCGGATCTTGTGCCGCTGGCGGGAGGTGAGATCCTCCTCCGGAACGTCTTGAAGCTCTTTCATCGCTTGCACATGATGTGCAAGTTCGATTTCTTCGGCTGCAGTCAGCAGTGGAATGCGCCCAATGCTGCTCAGATAGAAGCCAATGGAATCAGTGGCTAAACGTCTGCTTTGGCTCGCTGTTGACCGACGTCCAGTGGACGGCAGTGCAGGTATCTTCCGAGAAGACTTTTCAGCCTTGCCGGAAGAGTCCAGAGGGATCCCCATCACCCTGGTCTCCTGAATGAATTTGGGCTGAACTTAGCACTCAGTGTTGAGAAGGAACGACGCAAATCCGAAAACTTTCAGCAGCTGAACTTCGTTCAGTAGAGATCTCTCAAGATTTTTACCTTTCTGGTTGAAAATTCACCGAAATCAACGTTTTTGCTTGTATCGAAGGAGACAGATCAAGATGTTTTTTAATGATGAAGCATTACAAGCTGGCGAGTCCCTGGCTCCATGCTTTGATCAATTCGATCTGTGAGTTCCTCTCGGGCTCGTCATCTTTGGGTTGGCGCTGGGTGAAGCTTCCGTCACTGTGCATGTCCCAGGCTCCACGATTGTCGTTGAGATAAAGCGACAACAGTCGTTCCAATTGTTCCTGCAAGGCAGGCTCTTCAATCGGCGTCACCGCTTCCACGCGTCGGTCCAGATTCCTTTTCATCCAGTCAGCACTGCCGATGTACACCTCTGGCGATCCACCATTGCTGAACCAGAAGATGCGTGAGTGTTCCAGAAACTGGCCAATGATGCTGATCACACGGATGTTGTCGCTCAGCCCTTTCTTGCCTGGAATCAGGCTGCACATTCCGCGAATGATCAGTTCAATCTGGATCCCTGCCTGTGACGCTTCATAGAGCAGGCTAATGATCTCGGGATCCACCAGAGAATTCATCTTGGCTCGGATCAATCCAGGACGGCCTTCCTGGGCATGGTCGATTTCGCGGCGGATCAGAGCTTTCATGCCCTTCCGCAGAGTGACGGGTGCCACCAGCAGTTTGCGGAAACTCTGCTGCTTTGAAAATCCCGTCAGGTAATTGAACAATTCCACCAGGTCCTGCCCCAGCTCGGGGCGGGAGGAGAGTAGTCCGAGGTCGGTGTAGAGCTTGGATGTTTTCGAGTTGTAGTTGCCGGTGCCGATGTGCACGTAGCTGCGCACTTGGTCCTGTTCTCGGCGCACCACGAGCACAATTTTGGTGTGGGTTTTCAGGCCGAGTACGCCATACACCACATGTACGCCTGCCCGCTCAAGTTGCCGCGCCCACTGGATGTTGTTGTCTTCATCAAACCGGGCTTTGAGCTCCACCAGGGCCATCACCTGTTTGCCGTTTTCTGCGGCGCGGATGAGCGCTGCAATGATCGGCGAATCCGTCGATGTCCGGTACAGGGTCATCTTGATCCCCATCACCTGGGGATCATCTGCCGCCTGATTGATGAATTCCTCCACGGTGGTGGAGAACAGGTCATAAGGGTGATGCAACAGGATGTCCTGCTGACGCATCAACGAAAAGATGTCGTCAAATTCCTCCGGATTGACAGTCCCTTCATCGATGAGGTGCTGTTGCGATCGCGCCAGAAGATCGGGGGTCTGACCGTTGTGGGATTTGCTCTTCAACTTCGGTAGCGCTAACCCCGCTAGGCCGAACAGATCGTCGAGGCCCAGAAGCCCATCAATCTTGTAGAGATCTTCCTCTTCAACGGCGAGTCCCTGCATCAGCATCGCCACCACGTCGTCCGGCATCTCATTGGGTACTTCCAGACGCACCACTTCGCCGCCGACCCTGCGTTTGCGCAGGCCTTTTTCCAGCGCCAGCATCAGATCGTCTGCCTCAAGATCCCGTAGCTCGAGATCGGCATCACGGGTGACGCGGAAGACGTAATGCCCCTCCACGCTCATTCCTGGAAACAGCAAGGAGAGGTTGTAAGCAATCATCTGCTCCAACGGAATGGCGCTGTGGATTGGGGCTGGATCGTGATCGCTCAGCTCCGTGGGGATGGCCATGAACCGGGGGAGGTTCTTCTGGGGAACCTTCACCCGGGCAAACTGGCGTCGATCTGTTTCGGGATCACGGATCACAGCCGCCACGTTCATGCTTAGGTTGCTGACAAACGGGAAGGGGTGGGCTGGATCCACCGCCAGGGGTGTCAAGACCGGGAACACCGAGTTTCGGAACGTGTCATCGACCCACTGCCGCTGGTGATCGTTCAGCTGGTCGTAATCCAGAAGCTGAACATGGTGTTGCTGGAGCTGTTTTTTAAGGCGTAACCGGAAATGATCCTGCTGTTGCTGCAGCAGGGGCATCAACTGTTCGCGAATGGTGAGCAGCTGTTCAAGAGGCGTCTTGCCGTCTTCGCTGGGCTTGGTGATTCCGGCTTCCACCTGAGACTTCAGGGATGCCACTCGCACCATGAAGAATTCATCGAGGTTGTTGCTGAAGATGGCACTGAACTTCGCCTGATCAAGCAGGGGGGTGCGTTGATCGAGTGCCTGAGCGAGGACTCGCTCGTTGAAGGCGATCCAGCTCAGCTCACGGTTGATGTAGCGATCCGGACTCAGCAGATCGGAACTCATGGGATGGCTGGTGGAACTGTTGTGGTCAGATTTGCAACGTAGCAATCAGATTTGGTGTTCTAGCTGACCCCCCTGAGGACGGCCAGCCACCAGAAAAGCGACTCCGATGAGCACGGCGGCTCCGATCCAGAATGGACTGGTCTGGCCAAGGCGGTCGTAGCTGAAACCGGCGGCAGAAGCCCCAAGAAATGTGCCAAGGCTCTGCAGGCCCTGGAGACCTCCTAGGGCGGCGCCTTGCCCATCCCGGTTCAGTTTTCTGGAGACCAGGGCGCGCAGGCAGGGGGTGACCAGACCGGTGCCCAGTGCCAGCAGGGCCACGGCGCTGTAAATCACAGGCATGGATGTCTCCACGGTGGCCATTGGAACCAGCACACAACCCACCGTCAGCAGACCGAGGCCAGTCAGGGTGAGTCGCAGTTCTCCAAACCGCTTCACAAGGGGGCCGATCAGGCCTCCCTGCACCACCATGGCGATCACCCCAACCAGGGCGAAGGCGGCGCCTGCCATGCCTTCGGTCCAGTTGAAAGAGTTACGGAGATACAGCACCAGAATGGTTGTGAAGCCGTTGAAGGCCATGAAAAAGCCGAAAAAGGCCAAGGCCAGACGCCGCACATCGGCCTGAGCAAAAACGCTTTGCAGCAGCGATACGGGATTGAGAGCCCGTTTGCGCGGCAGTGGCTTGCGGGCTTCAAGCGGATGGGTCTCCGGCAGGAGCAGGCTCACCATCACCAGATTCACTGCGGCGAAGCCGGTGGCCCCCCAGGCCGGAAGGATGCGGTTCATTTCACCGAGCAGGCCCCCCAGGCCAGGGCCCAGGGCGAATCCCAGACCGAAGGCGACGCCGATCAGTCCAAAGGCTTTTGCGCGGTTTTCCGGTGTGGTGATATCGGCAAGGACCGCTGTTGCGGTAGCGGCCGTGCCGCCGCTCATTCCATCGATGATTCGAGCGAGGAAGAGCAGGGCCAAGGGCAGGCCTGCAGCGGTGGCTCCTGGCCAGATCTCCTGCCAGGGCAGCGTCAGGGTGATCGCGAAGAGACCCATTCCCACCACCGAACCAGCAACGCAGACGGTGATGACCGGTCGGCGGCCGAAGCGATCGCTCAGGGCTCCGATCAGAGGTGCCACTGCGAACTGAGACAGGGCATAGGTGCCCGAAAGCAACCCGACCGTGCTGCCACTGCTGCTGAAATCCGCCAGCAGAAAGGGGAGCAACGGCAGAAAAATGCTTTCGCTGAGCCGGTCATTCAGCAACGTCAGGAACGTGCTCAGCAGGGTTGGGATGCGGCGGCGCTGCAAGGCGACCAGCGGGCGGGTGAGACTCACATTCCCACAGGCTTGATGGCATGGCTCTGCGGCCGATTCGATCTGCAGATGCATCTCTGCTGCGTGGGATCTATGCCGATGCAGTGGAAAGCCAGGCCCCGTCTCTCTACTCCGATCAGCAGGTGAAAGCCTGGGCTGCTTTGGCCTGGTTGCCCGGGGTGCTGGATCGCACGTTTGCGGAGGGGAGCGGCTGGATCAGCGGCAACGATGCAGCGTTTGCCATCCGCCATCCAAAGGATCGGCTGTCGTTGTTGTACTGCCGTGGTTGCGCGGCTCGGCAGGGCCATGGAACAGCTTTGCTTGAACGGATCGAGATGGAGGCTCAGGCGCAAGGCGTGGAACGGTTGTGCACGGAAGCCAGTCAGTTGAGTCGTCCGCTGCTGGAGCGCCGGGGCTGGCGTGTTGTGGCTCCTGAGATCATTGCCATTGCCGGTGTTCCCTTCGAGCGTTATCGAATGGACAAGTCCTTGCGCCACTCCTGAAGTTGCACCAGCTGGGCGGCAGCCTGGCCTGTCTCCAGCATCGTTTTAGCCAGTTTGATCCCAGCCTCAAGGCTGTTGCTCCTTCCTGAAAACCAGAGGTAGGCAGCAGCGTTCCAGCGCACGGCGTCACTCAGAGGTCCATGGCCGTTCAGGGCTTCAACGGCCTGGTCATGCCAGCTTTCGATGTCCGTCCATTCCATGTCGGCGTGATGGCAGCCGTGGTCTCTGGGATGGAGGATCAATCGTTCGGCTTCGCCGTTGCGCACCCGTGCGGTGATGCAGGCGCGTCCGATCGGCAGATCTGTGCTTCCCTCCAGCCCCTTCACGGTGAGGAGGTCGGTTTCTTCTGCCAGCTTCAGCGCCTTCCAGGCCCGGCTTTCGGTTGGCGGATGCACAAAGCCGCTCACCAGAAGATGCCGGCCCTGGTGCGGTGTCCAGATCAGTTCCAAACTGGCTACCGGTGGCCTCCTGCCCAACTCCTCTCGATAGGTGATCAGGGTTTCGGCGATCGGAAAGTGATCCGGTTGATGAATCAGGGCAAAGCCGTGGTAATCGAAGCCCTGCTGCACTGTGTCCAGCCCAAGCCCCCTCAGATCAAGGCCCAGAGCGTCAAACAGATCGATGGCGTTCACGCCGTATTTGATCGGCATGCGGTCGCCGCCCTGCAGCACCACGGGCTGACCACAGGCGAGCAGCATCAGGGTGGTCAGCGGGTAGATCGGGGCTGTTCGCGAGCGTCCGTCGTAGGGCATCCCAAAACAGAGGGGTGCTGGCCGCCCGTCTTGGCTAGTGATCACCGGACCCAGCCTCCGGTAGGTGTCCAACATGCCGGTGAGTTCCTGGGGCTCAGGTCGACGAATCCGATGCGCGATCAGAAAGGCACCGATCTGGGCCGGGCTTG
>QCTG01000046.1 GCA_003211235.1 Synechococcus sp. AG-673-B04 | reverse complement strand
TCTCCTGATTACGGAGACGCGACTCGGAGCTGATCAGGCGCTCGCTATCCAGGGGGATTCGGTTGAGCAGCTGGCGGTAGGTGGCATCAATAACAGTGAGGAGCTCACTTTCACTACAGGGTTGTTGCAACACCAGTTGGTCAGGCAAGCCTGCCCGTCGGCTGAAGCCCGAGGCATCGACCGACAACAGAGCTTTGCCCATGTTGGAGAGGGGCTTCTGGTTGCTGGTGGGTGCGCTGAAGCTGCGGAAGCTTCTGTTGCTTGTTCCCGTGCCAGAGCTGGATTGACCTTGGGTCGTGAGGCGCATGCTCTTTATCAGATCAGGACCCTTGGCGAAGCCTCGCGCCATGGAGTTCCAGCTCCCAGTCGATGAGCTGGGGCGATTGATCAGATTGCGTGGAGTTAGATCTCCACTGCTGCGGAAGACATTGGTTGTCGCTGTATCCGGCCTGCTGGCGAGAACGATGCCGGAGGAGTCGTACCCATAGGTTTTGACTTCGGTGTTGAATGTGGATGTGCGTCTGACCGTTAGATCGTTTGGGGTGATGAAACGCTCGAAGGGAACGGTGTCTTCTCCGAAGCTTTCGTTGTATTCCCGGCTGTCAATCAGGGCATCCACCACGCCGTAGAAGCCTTTGCGTGCTGCGCTGTCAAACAGGGCGTCGATTTCCCAGCGCCCGAAGGTGGGGCGCCCCAGCAGGCGGCGATGGATCACTTCGATCGCCTTCACGATGTAGAGGCCACTCCAGTAACGGCGGCGGAACGCGTCTGAGCGGGCCACGGCACGAACGAAGTCGCGCAGGCAGATGTCGCCGTTTTCCAGTCGGGCTTCATCGGACCCCATGCGTTCGCCTGCATAGCCGGCATTGCCCAGGATCTGCACGTAAACCGCATTGATCACGGATTGGGTGCTCGATTCCGTGTTGCGCACGCTGGGAGAACCACTGGAGCGACGATTGACGTTGCCACCCGTGGCGATTTGCTGGAGGCGCACCACCCGGGGACTCGGAAACTGGCGCTGTCGAGCTGTCCGGGGCTGTTGAGTCCGTTGCTGACCAAGAGGCGACGGCTGTCGTAGCCGTAGGGCGCCGGTCGGGTTGCCACGGAAGCCGTGCCACTGGGGAAGATGGCGCCGTATTGGTTCGCCACTGGATCGTTACCGCCCCCGTAGACGTGCTGGTCTCTGAACGGCTGCCGGTAGGCGGCATACAACGTGACGTATTGGGGAGCCCCCTCGAAGGGGGCGCTGAAATTGAACAGCTTGCGGTTCGAACCCCAGCCAGCACTCTCCTGGGCTTCCGTTCCCAGATCCCTCAGGAAGGGAACGGTTTCTTCACCGAAGGACTGTGCGTATTCCGAGGAGTTCACCAGAACATCCACCAGGCCATTCAGGCCCTGGTCGCTGAGGATGGCGAAGGATTTGCGGAATTCCTCGAGTGAACTGATGCCTCGGCCTAGGAAGTGGCGATAGGCCAACTCCACCACGCGGCTGTTGACAAAACCGTTGTGGAATTGCTGGCGATATTCCTTGCTGAGACCCAAGGCGCGAATGAATTCCCGCATCGAAATCTGGCCCTGCACCACCTGGCTGGCCTGGCTTGCGCAGGGGGTCTGGGAATACCCCTTGGCGATGTCACGTTCGAACACCTGGCGGTAGGCGGCGCGAATGATCTCGGCTTTCTCTGCACCGGAGAGGCCTGGACGCATCTCGAAGCGTTGCCTGCCTTCAGCTGCGAGGGCATAAATGGCTGGGAGTTGAAGCCCCTGCTGCACGCTGCTGCCCAAGCGTTGCTTGGTGCTGGGGGTTGGAATAGCCAGCTCCTGCAGCAGAACGTTGAAGCACTCGATCGTGAACTGACGTGCTTCAGGGCGATCACGCAGCAGTTCTGCACTGGCGGCGCGCATCTCCTGCAGAGCCACATTGGTGGCGGCGAGGGAGCAGTTCGCAAGCAGAATGTCTCGAAGGCCGCGCGTATTCACGGCGAGGATGCTGGGATCACCAGCCACAAGTGCGTAGCCCACGTAGCGCAGGAACCAGCCCATATCGCGCACGGATTTGCGCATAAAGGCAGGGCCGTATTTGGCCACGCTGATGGCGTTGAAACCGGTGGGGAGAACCACGCGCACATCGGGGTCGCCACCGGTTAGGTCAAGCAGCCGCGTGAAGAAATTGCCCCGCTTGGTGTTCCCGCTTTCACCGGTGAAGGTGCGCACGGATTGTTCGAAGGCGATCTGGTCGGAAGCCAGAGGTGCGCTGTCCTGAACGCTGGTGGCAGCTGTCTCACCAGTGCTGAGCGGGGCCTCCAGAAACGACAGTGGCGTTCCCCCCACAAAGATCCTGTTGGCGGCCCGAGCAACGATGGGTTCGGCATTGGCCGCAATGATCCGCGACGCTTCGATGCGGTCCTGACCGCTGCGGAAAAACGTGACGAGGTTGTCCAGCTCGCCACCATCGGGGAAGCGGTCCTGCTGCTCGGCTTGACGAACGCTCGAGAGCGGCAGGGTGTCAAACAGTTGGGGAGACACGCGCGGGCTGCCGCTGCTGGCGGTCACTGTCATTGACGGAAGCAAGCCGGATCGGCTCACGTTACGGCTGCTTGTCCTGAGCTCTACGAGCCCATGAACAAATGTTTGCAGGCTGGTCCGGCGTGGGGATCAACGCCAGGCCGCCCATGAAAAGCTCGGCTGCATCCGATCGCTGCTGGATGGATCAACCCCGGCCCAGTGACGCCGCCACTCCTGTGGTGAGCGCCTTTTACGACCGCTTCCCCTTCCCGGGAGACCCACTGCAGGACGGCCCTCCACCGGGATACAACTGGCGTTGGTGCCATCGCAGCGTTCTGGCGGCCGTCCATGGCGCCATCCCTTCAGGACAGGAGCAACCTCGCATTCTTGATGCCGGGTGTGGAACGGGCGTCAGCACGGACTACCTCTGTCATCTCAACCCTGGAGCATCTGTCCTGGGAGTGGATATCAGCGATGGCGCTTTGGCAGTGGCCCGCGAACGCTGCGATCGCTCGGGAGCAGCTGAACAGGTGTCGTCCCTGCGTCAGGAACAACGAAGCCTGCTGGACCTCAAAGGGGAGGGCCCCTTCGACTACATCAACTCGGTTGGGGTGTTGCATCACCTCGATCAACCGGAAGCGGGCCTGCGCGCCTTGGCGAATCATCTGGCGCCGACTGGATTGCTCCATCTATTTCTGTATGCCGATGCCGGTCGGTGGGAGATCCACCGCACCCAGAGGGCTCTGAGCCTTCTGGAAGCCGGCACAGGGCCGGACGGTCTTCGTCTCGGTCGGGAGCTGTTCGAAATCCTGCCCGAGGGCAATCGTCTGGCGCGCCACCACCGGGAACGCTGGGCCGTGGACTGCGCCCCGGACGCCAATTTCGCCGATATGTATCTGCATCCTCAGGAGACCAGCTACAACCTCGAGCGATTGTTCGCCTTCATCGTTACGGCCGGGCTGCAGTTCGCAGGATTCTCCAATCCGGAGGTCTGGGATCCTGCGCGGTTGCTCAAGGGTGAGCTGCTGGAGCGGGCCCTGGCTCTGCCACAACGGCAGCAGTGGCAGCTGGTTGAACAGCTGGATCCCGACATCAGTCATTTCGAATTTTTCCTGTCGCCTGCGCCCGTTGAGCCAAGGGTCTGGAGTGATGAGGCCATTCGCCAGGCCCGGGCTCTTCGCCAGCCCTGCCTCTGGGGTGAACCCGATCCCATCCTTGGGCGGAACATGGAGCCAATACAGCTCAGCGATGCCGATCGGGTCCTGCTGCGCGCAGTGTCCGAGCAGCCTGACTCTGTGCTGGGTGGCCTGGCTGAAATTGATCAGATCCGCGACCTTGTGGAGCGGCAACTGCTTCTGTTAAGGGCTTAGCGGCAGAGAACGCGTGATAGATTCCGCGCGCCATTTCAGGCGTCGCTTGGAGGATTTTTACCGTCTTCAGCGCCGTCTGCTGTTGGCCACCGTTCTGGTGTCTTTGGTCACGGTTCCGATCGTGGCTTTCACCATGAACCTCTCGGTGGCTTCCAGTGTTCTTGTAGGTGCCTGCGCCGGACTTTTGTACGTGCGTTTGCTAGCCCGCAGTGTGGCCCGGCTCAGTGACCAGTCCCGTGGACTGGGGCGTTTTCAGCTCATCGTTCCGACCTTGCTTGTAGTCGGTTCGGCCAAGCTGCCCCAGCTCGATCTGATGCCGGCCTTCCTGGGATTCCTTCTATACAAGCCCGCCCTGATTCTTCAGCACGTCTTCGACGACCGCTGAGGCTGAGCACTTTTCTCTGCACCCATGGCTTTGCTGCCCTTTCCACTCCCGTTCGCTGAATTGGAAGTGGGCCACCATTTGTATTGGCAGATCGGTGATCTGTATCTGCATGGTCAGGTGTTCCTGAGCTCCTGGATCCTGATCGGCATTCTGCTGGCGTTTGTGCTTGTTGGCACCCGCGGCATGAAGCGTGATCCGATGGGTCTGCAGAACCTGCTGGAGTTCCTCTGGAACTTCATCCGTGATATCGCTCGCGACAACATCGGCGAGAAGTACTACCGGGACTGGCTTCCGTTCATCGGAACCCTGTTTCTGTTCATCTTCGTGAGCAACTGGGGTGGTGCCCTGATCCCCTGGAAGGTGATCGAATTGCCTGACGGTGAACTTGGCGCTCCGACGGCTGACATCAACACCACTGTGGCCATGGCCCTGTTGGTATCGCTTGCTTACTTCTACGCCGGTTTGAGCCGGAAGGGTCTGCGGTTCTTCGAGCTCTATGTGGAGCCGACCCCGATCATGCTCCCGTTCAAGATTATCGAGGAGTTCACCAAGCCTCTCTCCCTCTCCTTCCGTTTGTTCGGAAATATCCTTGCCGATGAATTGGCGGTTGGAGTGCTGGTGTATCTGGTTCCACTGATTGTTCCCCTGCCCGTAATGCTTCTGGGCCTGTTCACCAGTGCGATTCAGGCGTTGATCTTCGCAACTCTCACCGCTTTTTACATCGGTGAAGGTCTCCACGAAGCCCACTAAACGCTTCAAAAGTTTTCGCCGATTTCCGGCGATCTGCTAAACACATCCGCGCGCAGGTCCGAATTGCAACCGGGCCCTCTCCTTTCCGGAGTGTCCCTGCGCGGGGGGAACCGATCCCCAACTCCTTTCAGCTCAGCTCTCCCGAGCGCCTCCCCTTATCCCACCCAACATGGATTCCATCACCTCCGCTGCTTCCGTTGTGGCTGCTGGCCTGGCAGTCGGTCTCGCCGCCATCGGTCCTGGTATCGGTCAGGGCACCGCATCCGGCGGCGCTGTTGAGGGCATCGCCCGTCAGCCAGAAGCCGAAGGCAAGATCCGCGGCACCCTGCTGCTGTCTCTGGCATTCATGGAATCGCTGACCATCTACGGCCTGGTTGTGGCACTGGTGCTCCTGTTCGCCAACCCCTTCGCCGGCTGATCAGCGCTCGGGGGGGCTTGAAGCTTCCCCCGCCTGAATTCCTTTTTTCTCATTCTTTCCAGCGCACCCTTCCATGACCTGGCTTCTGCTCGCTGAAGCAGGTGTTCCGGAGGGAGGTCTCTTTGACCTCGATGCCACCCTGCCGCTGATGGCGGTTCAGGTGGTTCTCCTCACCTTCCTTCTAAATGCTCTCTTCTTCCGTCCGGTCGGCAAGGTCGTGGAAGAGCGAGAGGGCTTTATCTCCACCAGTCGTGCTGATGCCAAGCAGAAGCTGGCTGAGGTTGAAAAGCTCGAGGCCGATCTGGCTGAACAGCTGAAGGGTGCTCGGCAGGCCGCTCAGGCCGTGATCACCGAAGCCGAACAAGAGGTGGATCGTCTCTATCGAGAAGCGCTGGGTCAGGCTGAAGCCGAAGCCAATCGCTCCAAGGAAGAGAGCCGTCGCGCCATAGAAACCGAGCGTGAGTCCGCCCGCACCCAGCTTCAGGGACAGGTGGATCGAAAAGACACCATCCCTAAGCGTCACCCTGCTGCAGCTGCCCGGATCAGAGATCACTGCGGTGGAGCTTTCCACGGAAATCCTCCCCGACCTCGACGGTGCAGCAAAGCAGTGGCAGGACTGGAGCGGGATTCAACCCGAGCACTGCCGCAGTCAGATCCTGCTGATTGATCCCACTTCAAACAACATCAACGATCTCATTAGCGGGCTGGACTACGCGTTTCCAGGCGCAGCCACGATCGGTGGGATCGCCTGCCCCCACAACGCCCCCCACGGTTCCCTGCTAATCGATGACAGGGTTGTGACCGGCGCGGTGCTCTGCTCGATCGGAGGCGACTGGCGTCTCGACACCGTGGTGGCCCAGGGATGCCGTCCGATCGGCCCTGTTTTCTCCATTGAGCAGGTGCAGCGCAACGTGCTCCTGGAACTGAGTGATGGAGAGCGGAGGGACACCCCCGTGGCGTGCCTCCAGAGAGTGCTGGCAGATCTCAACAGTGAAGACAGGGAGCGGGTACGTCACTCGCTGTTCCTTGGGATTGAGAGGCGCAACCTGCAACTCAACCCAGAGCATCCAGCAGAGAGCGAAGGGGCTTTCCTGGTGCGAAATCTGATCGGGGTGGATCCCAAGAATGGAGCGGTGGCGGTGGCAGATCGCGTTCGCCCCGGCATGAACGTTCAGTTCCAGCTGAGGGAGGCTGACGCCTCACGGGAGGAAGCCCTCAGCCTTCTCAGGGCAGCTGCAACAACCGATGAGCGTGCACCGGTGTTCGGCCTGCTAGTGGCCTGTCTTGGACGAGGGCAGGGGTTGTTCGGCGTTCCGGATGGTGATGTGACCCTGGGACGGCAGGTGATGCCGGACCTCCCCATGGCGGGTGCCTTCTGCAACGGCGAGATCGGACCGGTGGCCGGTTCAACCCACCTTCACGGCTACACGGCCTGCTGGGGGCTGCTACGGCAGGATCCACTGATCACCGCCGGTTGATCGTTGCGCCAGCACGTCAATCCCCTCAGTCGCTTCTTCCAGCTGCCGCTGCAACTTCCGGCACCGAAACAACTGTTTGAGCGCCCAGAGCAACCGATCCATCTCGACATCGGCTGCGCCCGAGGTCGCTGCCTGCTTGGCCTGGCGGAACAGCAGCCGCGCTGGAACCATCT
>QCTG01000045.1 GCA_003211235.1 Synechococcus sp. AG-673-B04 | reverse complement strand
CGTTAGCGGCGACATGATGGATTTGTTTGAGTCTCTGGGCCGCGGCGCACCATCCGACTTCATTTTCAAAGGGCAAAGGCCTGGAACACACCTGACGCGCCAAGCAATCGCGTTTTCAATGCGGAAGTGGGGCAAGCTCGCTGACCTTGAGCTGCATCCCCACCGACTTCGGCACAGTCACGCGACACATGCTGTGCGTCGTGGTGTTGATGTGTTCACCTTGTAGGGCATATTGGTTCACTCGTCTTCAGCAACGACCGGTCATTACGTTGCCGCCAACCCTGAGGACAGCAGCTCTCTGCGTCTTGGCTAGCGCGTGTATAGATTACTGTAAAGAGCACAATCTGGTGATGCCCCATTGACCCATTCATTTGAGTATTTATACATTGAAAAAATGTAGCCATCAGGACATCTCAGGGAGCAGCTTAAGGCTCTAATTCTTTTAGTTGTTCGGAAAATTATGCGTCCGCTTGCCTATCAGCGTGCATTAGACCTTTTTATGGAATCTATGGTTAAACCGGATTATGAGCTGCGTGCAAATGCTGGATACCAGGATTGCTATGGAGAATTAATGGAGATTCGACAAAGCTGCATTACTTATCTGAAAACATTGAAAGAAATAAATGATATAGAAGCTGGAGATGAAAGCGATGCAATCGAGATCGGCAAAACTTTGTCTGCAAAGCTATCGTCGCAAAAAATGTCTTTTGCTCATGGCGAGTTGATTTAGTAGTTCTCCTGTCGGATTGATCTAAAGATGTTGATTTCGATACATTTAATAATGATAATTTTTCAAAGTGTGTAACTGCCCTGAGGTGCTCTGAGGCGCCAACTCTGAAGACAGCAGTTCGCTGCGTCTTGGTTAGTCGTCAGCAGTCGCAAATAGCCTTGCGACTGCTTCGGTATCGTTGGCAGCTCCTCAAGCACGAAGCGGCTAAAGGTTCCAACTTCATTGGTGTATGTGCCTTGAAAGCGCCATTTCTTGGTGGCCCCTTCAATGACCTGGTTTTGCTTCAGCCCCTTAGGTGGGGAGTAGCTGTTGCCGTGTTTGCACCGCAGAAGCTCACCATTGTGGTTTTGGCGGCAGTCAGGTTTCTTGCGACCATTACGACCGCACAAGTCACAGTCGTCGACGTAAGACCAACCAGCACCATCCTTTGATTGATTCCGTCTCGCGCAGCACCTTGCAAACCAGTTGGCCGTCCTGCTGCTGCAGGCTGAAAAATTGCAGTTCCCTTGGTCTGAGGCCAAAGCACTGCAGAACATCCCACGCCACTAGATCAGCATCGGTGAGCCTGTAGCTGCCTTGCATGCGCAGACGCAATTCATCAACCTCAGCATCCTTAAACAATTTGACGCCTTCGACAGGTTTCGCTGCGGTGCCATTGCCACGCATGCTGCGGATTTGATCAGGCCATTCCCATTTCGCCTGCTTCCACAATCGCCTCAGCTTGTCGTGTGCAATTTGTCTGCTTCTGGTGTTGGCACCATGGTGTCAACAAGGGAGTTGGTCAATCCGGCCCAGGGTCGGTTTGGGCTGGCACCATCAAACCTTCATAGTCTGACTTCTAATAAGGATCTCTATTTACAAGGAATTAATAGAGAGTGAATGCTTTCAGAGAATGTGGTCTTGCCAGTTCCCGAAACTGTTCCAGATTCATTGAATGGGACATGATGTAGTCCCAAGGAACAATGCTGGGAATATCAGAGACGACAGTTGTTGCAGTAGATCAGCCTGGATTTCTTCCCTTCATGCAGACATCGCCCTACCAAATGGAGGATGGTGATGATAACTGGTAGCCGTTTTACCAGGTATTAGAGGTTTACGTCTCTTGAGAAATAGAACCCGCCTTGATCATTGTTTCGAGGTGGATCATTCTTGATGCTCTCTGGCCTTTCAGGCTCGCCAATTGGTTTTGGGTCAACGTAGTCGGGGTTTTTCTTTGTGTCCTTCCAAATGCGACGGCTGGTTGGTCGTCCTCTAAACAGCATGGAGCCATAATCAAGTATGTCCCATTTCTCAAGTTTCTCTTCATTGATATCCCAATATGTTTTTTCAATATATTCATCATTCTTGTGCTGCTCTCTCAACTCTGCCAAGACTTCTTCAAGAAATTTCTTTCGCCGCTCGAAAGAATATCTGTCAAAATCATCCCCAAACTGCTTATAGAACTGCCTGTCAGATGCTGTTTTTGGCACTTTGAACCTGTCGTGCCAATTATTCATCGCGCGTTCGATTGAGTTCATTTCCAGTCTGTGTCGCGACCCCATTATGACGCGGTTTGGTTGCGCCCATTGCAACAGCAATCTGCTGCTGCAGCTGATTGCTGCGTTAGCAGAGGCTTAAATGCGCTGAGTCGTAGTTTCTCACAATGCTCTTGCTGTGCTCGGCTGCTGTTTGTGCTCATTCAAGTGCTCAGTGAATACCTGCGGTGACCCTAGTGCGAATGGCGTCTATGGAAATAGATCTCAAACTCTCGATCCAGTTGTGGTTGCACCACCATTGCTCGTAATGCATTCAGCGCACCTACTGCTGCACTGAATTGCTTGTCTGCCTCAGGCTTGGCCGCAAGGCGTTGATATTACGTCGCCAACCAACCCACCATCTGTCAAGCTCTACAAAGTCCAGTGCCTTGCTAGTTCACCTTGAGCGAGTTCTACGTCTCTGGGACTGGTTCTACGACTACACCCCCACTTCACAGTCAATTGCGTCGCTGCATCAGTTGGTGGAACTCCTCTGCTGATTACATGTAGAGCTTCGTTACGACGTTGCTGGCGTTCTGATCTTGTGGTGATTGCCATGGATTAGCCCCCTGAAAATCGATTTGTCTATTGCGTCAAACAAGGATTCAGCTCACTCAGCCACTGTTGCTCTTATGCAAATGGTCATACCGCATTTTTAAAGCTTCAGTGCTGATGTTGGCCACTAGTTGTACCTTGGTGATTCCAAGCATCGAGCTATTCAATTCATCTTTAAAAACTACCGGTTTATCTATCGGATCAAAGGCAAATAAGTATCGATCAAAGGCATTGTGGTGGCTAGGGCGCAGAGGCAAACCATTACTAGGATGGTCACTCCATCAAGACGCACCAGAAGCACTACAGACAGTTCTCCACCGACCAAGACAGAATCAACTGAGTTGCACATGCCGTTGGCACACTGATCACAGATAGAGCTGGACAGATCTTAAAAAAAGAGCATTCCTAATGCTTCGAACCATGGTTTCCTTGTGCATGACCTCTCGAGCGTCGGAGTTCGACGTGCGTGAAATAGTTAGGAGATGTGAGGAAAATATCAGCAATTTGAGTTGGCAGATGGCATGACCGAAAGGTAAATTTCATTCCCAAGAATTTCAAATAGCCTTGAATCGCAACAATTGGAGTGAAGAAGACAAGTAGTAGGTTGATGCATCTCGATTCACATCGAGTTATAGAATTGATGGGATGATGAGATCCGCTGGAGTACTTATCGGGATGATGTAAATAAAAATAGGTAACAATCCTTGCAGCGCAAGGTCAACGACTAGCGTTTGACTTATGTGCGAATTTGAAATCTGCGAAACACAGTCCTCCTAGTCGCGGATCCACAAAGGATCAATTGAATATCTTTCAGATGAGCTGAATGGCCTCTACTTCTCTCTCGACACTGTAATCGTAACTCATTCTCCGACCTTAAATATTATGCAAACTTCTTCTTAAGCGCCTCTGCTACCCGCCCCATCACTTCGTCCCAGTTCCTACGCTCTTTTTGGCGGAAGAGGCGCATTGACGGATACCAGAAGGTGGTGTCGCCTTCTAATCCCCAACGCCAATCAGGAACTTTGTGAAGTAGCAGCCAAGTGGCTTTGCCCATTCCCCCTGCAAGATGTGCCACAGAGGTGTCGCTGGTGATGACTAGATCGCAGTTGGATATGATGGCTGCTGTTTCTAGAAAATCCCAGGTGGCATTGATTTGATCCTGGCAATTGACAAAGCGATCCTTGAAGGAGCATGTTCCCAGCTGCTCGCTGCCAGAGCCTTTTTGTAGTGATAGCAAGGATATTTGTCTGTTACCAGCTATGGGAGCAAAACTTTCAAGTGCTAGAGAGCGCCCCCGATGCCCAGTTATTTCTGTTTTTGGATCGCCCTGCCAGTTGATGCCGATGATTGGTTTTTCTTTCGCTCTCAGGATGGCAGCCCACTTTGCAGTGAGTTCTTCTGTGGTTTTGATGTAGGGCTCAGTGATGATCGGATTGCTTGGGCTGACCTCTAAAAGCTTGAGCACTGAAAGAAGCAATATCCATTGCCCCTCGGTGGCTTCATTCGCTTGCTTTGGAGTGAGTGGTAATGGATCAATGCCTGATGCTTGGATCAATGAATGAAGCTTTGGCTGGGCACAAAATGCAACAGATATTCCTTCACTTTTTAGAGCATTTGCGTAACGCATAAACTGCAGTGTGTCTCCAAGCCCTTGTTCTGTTACCAGTAACAGTTGGCTGGTTGTTTTAAGTGTGAGTTTGCTACTCCACTGATCACACTTGGGCAAGGCGTGTGGTTTCGTGGCGTCTTTTTCTTTTTTTGATCGCCATTCGTATTTCTCCAAGCCATTCTTGTAGTCGCCGCTCAGAAGCATTGTCAGTGAAGAGTTCCAGTGAGCTTCTGGGTAGTTGGGCTTAAGTTGAAGAGCAGAGTTGAAGGAAGTGATTGCTGCTGTTAGATCACCCTTTTCCTTGAGAGCAATGCCGAGGTTATTGTGAGCTTCTGGGTAGTTAGGATTGAGTTGAAGGGCGGTTTTGTACGAGGCGATTGCTCCTGTAAGGTCACCTTGCTCCTGGAGAGCAAGGCCGAGGTTGCTGTGAGCTTCTGGGTAGTTGGGCTTGAGTTGAAGAGCGGTTTTGTATGAGGCGATTGCTCCTGTAAGGTCACCTTGCTCCTGGAGAGCAGTGCCGAGATTGTTGTGAGCTTGTGGGTAGTTGGGCTTAAGTTGAAGAGTAAAGTTGTAGGAAGTGATTGCTGCTGTTAGATCACCCTTTTCCTGGAGAGCAATGCCAAGGTTGTAGTGAGCTTCTGGGTGGTTAGGCTTGAGTTGAAGAGCAGTGTTGTAGTAGGCAATGGCAGCGTCTAGATTGCCTTTCTCCTTGAGAGCAAGACCGAGGTTGTTGTGACCGTCTGGGTAGTTTGGTTTGAGCTCTAGGGCTTTACGGAGGAGTTTGATGAGCTCGTCAAATCTGCCATCCATTCCGCAGATCGCCGCCAGATTTCCATAGACAGTGTGGTTTCTTGTGCCACCTGAGATCAGTTCTCTGTAGATCGCTTCTGCTTCTTGAAACTTCTCTTGATTGATCAGTACAACAGCAGCCGAGCACAGCAAGAGCATTGTGAGAAACTACGACTCAGCGCATTTAAGCCTCTGCTAACGCAGCAATCAGCTGCAGCAGCAGATTGCTGTTGCAATGGGCGCAACCAAACCGCGTCATAATGGGGTCGCGACACAGACTGGAAATGAACTCAATCGAACGCGCGATGAATAATTGGCACGACAGGTTCAAAGTGCCAAAAACAGCATCTGACAGGCAGTTCTATAAGCAGTTTGGGGATGATTTTGACAGATATTCTTTCGAGCGGCGAAAGAAATTTCTTGAAGAAGTCTTGGCAGAGTTGAGAGAGCAGCACAAGAATGATGAATATATTGAAAAAACATATTGGGATATCAATGAAGAGAAACTTGAGAAATGGGACATACTTGATTATGGCTCCATGCTGTTTAGAGGACGACCAACCAGCCGTCGCATTTGGAAGGACACAAAGAAAAACCCCGACTACGTTGACCCAAAACCAATTGGCGAGCCTGAAAGGCCAGAGAGCATCAAGAATGATCCACCTCGAAACAATGATCAAGGCGGGTTCTATTTCTCAAGAGACGTAAACCTCTAATACCTGGTAAAACGGCTACCAGTTATCATCACCATCCTCCATTTGGTAGGGCGATGTCTGCATGAAGGGAAGAAATCCAGGCTGATCTACTGCAACAACTGTCGTCTCTGATATTCCCAGCATTGTTCCTTGGGACTACATCATGTCCCATTCAATGAATCTGGAACAGTTTCGGGAACTGGCAAGACCACATTCTCTGAAAGCATTCACTCTCTATTAATTCCTTGTAAATAGAGATCCTTATTAGAAGTCAGACTATGAAGGTTTGATGGTGCCAGCCCAAACCGACCCTGGGCCGGATTGACCAACTCCCTTGTTGACACCATGGTGCCAACACCAGAAGCAGACAAATTGCACACGACAAGCTGAGGCGATTGTGGAAGCAGGCGAAATGGGAATGGCCTGATCAAATCCGCAGCATGCGTGGCAATGGCACCGCAGCGAAACCTGTCGAAGGCGTCAAATTGTTTAAGGATGCTGAGGTTGATGAATTGCGTCTGCGCATGCAAGGCAGCTACAGGCTCACCGATGCTGATCTAGTGGCGTGGGATGTTCTGCAGTGCTTTGGCCTCAGACCAAGGGAACTGCAATTTTTCAGCCTGCAGCAGCAGGACGGCCAACTGGTTTGCAAGGTGCTGCGCGAGACGGAATCAATCAAAGGATGGTGCTGGTTGGTCTTACGTCGACGACTGTGACTTGTGCGGTCGTAATGGTCGCAAGAAACCTGACTGCCGCCAAAACCACAATGGTGAGCTTCTGCGGTGCAAACACGGCAACAGCTACTCCCCACCTAAGGGGCTGAAGCAAAACCAGGTCATTGAAGGGGCCACCAAGAAATGGCGCTTTCAAGGCACATACACCAATGAAGTTGGAACCTTTAGCCGCTTCGTGCTTGAGGAGCTGCCAACGATACCGAAGCAGTCGCAAGGCTATTTGCGACTGCTGACGACTAACCAAGACGCAGCGAACTGCTGTCTTCAGAGTTGGCGCCTCAGAGCACCTCAGGGCAGTTACACACTTTGAAAAATTATCATTATTAAATGTATCGAAATCAACATCTTTAGATCAATCCGACAGGAGAACTACTAAATCAACTCGCCATGAGCAAAAGACATTTTTTGCGACGATAGCTTTGCAGACAAAGTTTTGCCGATCTCGATTGCATCGCTTTCATCTCCAGCTTCTATATCATTTATTTCTTTCAATGTTTTCAGATAAGTAATGCAGCTTTGTCGAATCTCCATTAATTCTCCATAGCAATCCTGGTATCCAGCATTTGCACGCAGCTCATAATCCGGTTTAACCATAGATTCCATAAAAAGGTCTAATGCACGCTGATAGGCAAGCGGACGCATAATTTTCCGAACAACTAAAAGAATTAGAGCCTTAAGCTGCTCCCTGAGATGTCCTGATGGCTACATTTTTTCAATGTATAAATACTCAAATGAATGGGTCAATGGGGCATCACCAGATTGTGCTCTTTACAGTAATCTATACACGCGCTAGCCAAGACGCAGAGAGCTGCTGTCCTCAGGGTTGGCGGCAACGTAATGACCGGTCGTTGCTGAAGACGAGTGAACCAATATGCCCTACAAGGTGAACACATCAACACCACGACGCACAGCATGTGTCGCGTGACTGTGCCGAAGTCGGTGGGGATGCAGCTCAAGGTCAGCGAGCTTGCCCCACTTCCGCATTGAAAACGCGATTGCTTGGCGCGTCAGGTGTGTTCCAGGCCTTTGCCCTTTGAAAATGAAGTCGGATGGTGCGCCGCGGCCCAGAGACTCAAACAAATCCATCATGTCGCCGCTAACG
>QCTG01000044.1 GCA_003211235.1 Synechococcus sp. AG-673-B04 | reverse complement strand
AACGAGATAGAAAAATCCGACGCCGACAATCTAATGCGGTAATATGTAAATCTGCTGAACTCATCAACCAATTGCCTAATACTTCAGCAGAACGAAAGTGCGTCGGCGAAGTGCCTGCATGAAGTCGCATGCTGGGCTCAGGAATCTTCACTCTACGCAGATGCATCACCCTAGGGCAATCAATTGATAAAAGTGGGCTTAAATTACGCCGGCGCAGCACTTTGAACAGTGTTCCTGCTAGCGGTTGACTAGAATCACATTGAGGCAAAAGAACGGGCCAACCAGTTAAATCAGTTGCTCCCTCCAATAACACCGGCCAGAGGTAGGCCAAAATTTCTGTCATCCAGTGGCCGAACATATCGCAGGCTGCATGGGGAATCCAAAGCACTTCTTCAATCGCGTGCAAACTTTCTAAAGGTCTAGTGAGTTCCACCCAATGGGTCTGGGTATAAGGGGTTTGACGATGTCGCGGAAAGCGCGTCAACATGCTTCCAGGGATGGCTAATCCCGTTTGGCCATCAAATAATGCGCCAGCGCCATTAATATGAATCACATTGTGATACTCCAGAAGAGTAGGGACATCATTTAAGGATTCTGGGAAAAGCCCATTTAAACGAGCAATTAGCGTCCGCAAATGAACAGCATGACCAACTTCAATGTCATCAAGTTCGGAATCTAAATACTGCTGCCAGCGCAGCACTGGATCAATTGGATGTGGTTCAAAAGGGGGCTCCACCCAAGCAGCGACAGCCAATTGAGAACTCTCACGCAGTATGTCATTCATTCTCAAGTACTTCTTCATAAAGATTCTGCAACTCCCTATGCAATGGAGCATGTCCATGACCGAATGCAATGAGGAGCTGCGGGGTCGGATGATCCGCCGCCAGCTGCTCCAAAATGATCGCCAAGGCTTCCGAATCCCGTGGCGGCAGCCGATGACCGTTCTCACCGTGGCGAATCGGATCGGCAAGGGCTCCGATATCACTGGCCACCACCCAGAGCCCTGCACTCAGAGCCTCACGCGACACCAGGCCGTAGCTCTCTGGCCAAATCGAAGGGGCCAGCAAAACATCTTGCTCTGCATAAAAGTCCGCCATGGCATCCATGGGAATCGCCGGCAGAAACCGCACAGACGTTTCACCCCAACACAGCTGATATTGATCCTCTGCATTTAGCGTGGAATCAATCACTGTGAGCTGAAGGCCTGGCTCTACTGGCCTTGCCTGCATTATCGCTGAATGCAGCACAGCCATGCCCTTGTGCATGGACATACCACCAACGAAACAACATCGCAGCGGTTGATCCGCAGGCCGACGTTCGCGCAAATTGACAGATGGCATCGGCTGCCAACGATTTTCCATGACGGTTACATCAGCAATACCAGCCTGACGATGCAACTCTGCAAAGGATTCAGACACAGCCCAGCGAGCAGAAGCACCAGCTAAAACCTCTTCAAGCTCCTTCCGACGTTGGCGGTCGCGCTTCAGCTGTTTCGGTTCGACCTTCTCTGGAGCGTTGTAATGGCCAAGTGGATCAGCAGGATCCACAGCTCGACCGCTGGAGCTGGTCAGAAACTGACGCGGGGACAACCACCAACCATCATGGAGCGTCACTACGTAAGGAATACTCAGCTCCGCCGCCACCTTCAGAGGCCCGACCGACAGCACCTGAAGGCAATGGGCATGAATCAGATCAAATCCTTCAGAAGGGAACCAATGGCGGCAAAAAGCCTCAACACTGGCATCTTGATGTAGGTGCCACGCTCTGGGAGGTATCGCCAACCGCACAACCCGAGCACCGTGCCAATCATGAATATCGACTGGCCACGGCCACTGCTCCTCCCAAATCGGCTTTGGCTCTGAGGTGGACCCATGATCTGAGCCCAAATCAAGTCGGTTCTGATCAGAAAACTGAATGGTTTGCCAAGGTTCCTTATCAGTGCAAAGCACCGTTACATCCCACCGATCCCCAAGTTGATCAACCAAGGCCCTCACCTGATCCTGCGCCACACGGGTAGCCCCACCAACGGATTGCGGAGCAAAAAAAACATTCAGTACCAGCAGTCGCCGTCGGCGCGGCTGAAATGCTGTGTGCGCAGACCCCAATGATCGAAACAGGCCTGTTCCTCCGGGCTGCAAATGCGACGACCAAAAGTCCTTCGCTTTGTGAGGTCCGAACAGCTCCTGAGCATGGCACTGGGCTCGGCGGGCCATGGCAAGTCGCTCCCCTGGATCTGTCAGAAGCTTCTCCACCTGATCCACCCACTGCTCCTGACCTCGAGCAAACCGCGCATGAAGGCCTTCCTTGAGGCTCTCGGTATAAGTGCGGCTGGGACTCAGCACAGAGGCCAGACCCAGATAACTGAATTCCATCCATCGGATCGCGCTTTTCGCATCGGTAAACGTGCCGGACTCCAATGCCACCAGTCCGATATCCGCTGCAACCATCGACTTCAAATAAGTCGAATAATCGGTGAAGGGATAGCACTGAATACGATCCTGATGATGTTGGAGCACCATCGGGATCTGCAAATGGCCCAGCAACTGCAGTTGCAACTGAGAATGACTTGAAAGCAACTGTTCGAGAGCCGGAGCTAGTTCTTCGATCCAAACCTGTTTATGAGCAGTAGTGCCGCTGGCTACCACCAGGGTGATCGTTCCGACCCGTGGAGGTGTACGAGGAGGCACCAAAGCATCTCTCAACTCCGGTGGCGCCAGATTGGCAAGCACATACACCGGCTGACCAGGGTTCAGGGAACGCCAGCGGCGTGCAAGAGAAGGAGTGCTGACGATGACGGAATCGCAGGCCTTCATCGCTGCAGCAAACAAGGGCACATCCAACACAAAGCGACGATGCTGCTCCGGGGACAGGGTGCCGCCGTAGGTCTCTAGAGCAGGCGGGCAGAACTGCGGATCAATGATCAAATCGTCGATGTCATAAAAGATCGGCAGTCCCGCCCGCCGCACAGCTTCGATGGCGCGTAACACACTGTGCAAAGCGGGTAGACGACAGACCACAACTGCATCAGCCCAGAGCAGCTTCTGACTCCAGGCCCAGTCATTAAGGTCATCACGCATAACCACTTCGGTCTCGCAGCCCAAAGCCTCGAGTTGCTGTTGCTTCTGCTCAACTCGATAGAGGAAGCACTGGGGAAGGTCATTCGTGGCCATCAACAACCAACGCCTACGGAAGCGTTGATGAGGCGAGCGAAAGGGCATCAGAGCACTTAGCCGTTGATGGCAGCGCTGCAAACACTCCACCGCAGCCGTGCGCATCCTCAGAGCCTGCGCCAAGTACCTATGCGACGGATGGGATGTCAATAACAGCGGGCGGTTCACAGCCAGATCACTCAAGTGGCTGAGATGGCCTTCAATCGAAGCGCGAAGCATCAGCAACTTGCGATCGTTCAGCTGCTGGAGTTGGTCCAGTAGCTCGATCAGATACGCCATATCCCGTTGATGCCGGAGTAGGGAAAAACTCAGCTGCTGTTGAACTTCAATAGGGGTACAAACGCCACGAGCAGGATCAGTGACCAGGCCTTGTCTCAGTAAATCAAGACGTTGATAAAGATCGAAATTGTTCTCACCGGAAGGCTCAAGCGCTGGCAACGCATCTAAAACCGCTCGGAGAATTACTGCTTCGCGGTCATCCATGGCGCGCTCGAGTTTTTCAAGTCGGCCGGCACTTTGCAGTAGCAGATCCTTCAACCAACGCCGCCAAGCCTCCACTTCCCTCTGGGACAACGGACGCCAAAGCGCACCTCGCAACTGAGCCAGCCAATGGGATAAATGTTGCGAACTTGCACTGGGAGCTTGGAGCTCCAACAACAACAGAGCTACCAAGACCAACCGCGACGGCAGTGGTGAGGCCATTTCTGCATGATCGTTCAATCTGCTGAGCAGCAGGATCCACCAGGCACGAGCCTGAACAAGATCGTCTGATAACTGCAACCCTGCTGCCAGAAGAATCCACTGTGACAAAACAGTGTCGGAAAGACACAGCAACTCAGTGGGAAAAGAAATTAACCAATTGGTAAGTTCCTCCGGACTAGCGTCGGATGCAGTAAGCAGCTGTACCCAAAGACTGACTTGGGCCCTCGTTGATAACTGGTCAACGCACGGATGAATCAAAGCAAAGCCTTGTGGCACTTGACCCAAGGCGTAGTGGACTCTTGCCAAATCCATCCTGGCAGGCATCAGCTGTGGCTGGAGCGTCAAGGCTCGTTCCAGTGCTTGCTTGGCATCAAGCCACTGGCGGCAGCGAACAAGCGAAGCTCCCAGCAGATACCAGGCATGGGCACGATCTGGATCATGACGCACCGCTTGAACCAACGCCTCAATTGCTGCGCGATGGTTGCCGGTCATGACCGCTAACTTTCCGTTCCAGTAAGCAAGGGCTCCTGTAGCTAAAGCAGCGCGCTCTCGATCCTGATTCCAGTGATTAAGCAGCTGTCGCAGGCGCTGGATGTCGCCAGCGCCTGCCAAAACGCGCAACTCTTCCTCCAAAGCCGCTGCATCCATGGTGGAATTGCTGGATAACCAATATCGGTCATCAGCCTGCCAGAACTCAAATCCCCATAAACTCCTTTCTATACGACCATTTTTCTCCATGGCGTCCACGCGTGCGCTGATTCTCTGGCTTCTGGATCACGGCCATCAACCTCAAATCCTGCAAATGGACATGGCGGTCGGCACAGAGGATTGGGTTGCTGCAGTTACGGCAGAACACAAGGCACTGCAACAGAATAGTGATCAGAGCATCAGTCAGGAATTTCTGGACCAACTCAACGAACTTGGATTGAATCCGATTTCAACCGTTGAATCGTCAAAAGTAATAAATACTTCTGTCGAGAACATATGGAAAGAACATGCACAAGCAAGCGGTGATTTATCTGAAAACCTAAGAGATATTCTAGAGCAAGCAATCACCCTCAGAGGCCAAGGAGATAACGAAAAATCGCTAGCACTTCTAGAGAAAACATCAGGCACAGGAGAGCGAAATCCCTGGTTAGCCGACAACCTTGCCCGGTGCATGGTGAACCTGAATCGAAAAGAAGAGGCGACCACAATATGGCGCTCATTAGCGACATCACTGGACAGCGGCGTTGCAGAATCATCATTAAAAATGGTCGCTCAAATGGAGTCAGAGCCGACCAAGATCGACGAGCAGACCATCAAAGAAGTTGACAACGATTTTTCACATTATGCCAATAGAGAATACCTCCAAACAAGATTTTTCCACCTAAGAAACAAACAAGAATATGCTGCCGTTTCCAAGCCCAATGCACCTAACGATCAATGCCTGGAATTGGCGATTACATTTAGAAAAAATGGCAAGGCCGAGCAAAGTCTGTTTGTGCTTTTACTTACAGCGAAAGACAGCGAATACAATCCTTGGATCGAAGACAATTTTGCTCGACTGGCCTGCGATGCCGAAGACTGGAAACGCGCCCATAAACACTGGAACAACATCGTCTCACATTCGAATGACATCAATGCGACAGAAACCGCATTAGAAGCCATTGAAAAACTTATCGCACCAGGCGATCTTGAACAACAAACATTGATTGAGGACTTTGGCCATCTTCTTTTCGAGGAATCACTAATCAAGCTTAAGCAAGCCAAGAAGGAAGCGATTGACACAAGCGAATATGCGACAAGATTTTGGAATTACGATCATTCGGTAGATGAATACCTTACCGAGGAGATCAATCAATCCATTTGGGACGATTGCCAAGGCGAGGATTTGAGGCATGCTGCAAGGTATTTATTAAGAAACAAGCTCTACCATGGATTGAGTTTTCTGCAAAGCATTAGCAATGAAAAGAAAATCAAAATATCAGCCATAAAAAAACGCTGCGCTGACTTTTTCAACAAAGAATACTACAAGAAGAGTCGCCCTGACTTAGAAGAAAGTAGAGATATAGATATGCTGACACACTATTTAGAACACGGGTGGCATGAGGGAACCAACCCATCTCCTCAATTTTCAACAAAAGAATATCTAGAGTCGCACACCACCTACGGAATCAACCCCTTGTATCACAGCTTATGCATAAAAAGTTTCAACAACGATTCAGCCAATAAATTAACTACAAGCGAAAGCATCAGTTCATTAATTCAAAGCCTCGGCCTAAGCAAAATCCTTACTAGCATAAAAGCATCAAACAACAATCAAGCCTTAGCGGCAACAAGATTTCAAGATACATCATTTTTTGACCCATCAAAACTATGGAAAATACAAAGCACCACAGACAACAAAAACTCACTAGAGATTCAGTTCGTCATTCCCGACTTTTCAAAAGGGGGTGGCGGACACATGACCATCTTCCGCATGATTCGGCATCTAGAAGAGCAAGGACACCGGGTATGCATCTGGGTTATCAACCCATTACGAGAAAACCACGCGGCCGATTTAAGAGAAGATGTGGTCAAATATTTTCAACCAATAAGAGCAAAGGTTTTACCCTTAGATTCTTCTTTCCACTACGCCTCGGGAGATTGCATCATTGCAACGGGGTGGCAAACAGTCTCTTATGTCAAGAAAGCGATGGGATTCCGAGCAAAATATTATTTTATTCAGGATTATGAGCCTTATTTTTATGCGAGAGGAACCTATGCAGTACAAGCAGAACAAACGTATAAACAAGATCTAGCCTGCATTTGTGCTAGCCCATGGTTGGACAAAGTAATGAAAGAAAAATTCAATCGTTGGAGTCGTTTCCTATGGCTTGCGTACGATCACAACATTTACAAAACGACCAATGAACAAATCCAATTAAAGTATCAGAAGTCGCAAGAGAACCAAACCACACATATTGCTGTGTATGCAAGGAGTCACACCGAGCGTCGTTGTGTTGAGCTTGCGCTTGAATCAATAGAGCAATTAAAAAAATATAATTCTAATTTTGTTGTTCACTTTTTTGGGGATGATCAATTAAACATTAATCCCAGCTATCCGGCCATTGACCATGGCATACTAGACCATGAACAACTTGCAGAATTATACCAGTTCTGCACCATTGGCATTAGTTTCTCCGCCACTAATTATTCACTTTTGCCACAGGAAATGATGGCAGCAGGATTACCAGTTTTTGATTTAGATGTGGAGAGCACGAAAGCAATATACCCTAAGAATACTATCGAATTGATGGAGCCAGATAGCACTGCAATTGCATTAGTACTGAATCAACGAATAAAAGATCTGCCACACTTGCAGACACAAGCCACACATGCATTGAAATGGGTTACCCAATTCAGCTGGGAGCGTGCCGGCAATGATTTTGAAAAAGCACTTTTAGAGCGTTTAAATGAAACAGTCGATCAAGACAGCAAAAATTCATACAAAGTAAAAATAATGCATCAAACAAACCTCAATGATCCCGAAACTTTTTTCAAAGCATCCATAGTCATTCCAACCTATAATGCAGGAACAATGTTGAAAAATGTCCTTGAAGCTATAGAAGCACAACAAGCACCATGGAATTTTCAATGCATAATTATTGACAGCGGCAGCAATGATAAAACCCTTGAGATATGCAAGGAATTTATTGGACGCATTGAAGCTTTAGATATTTATCAAATTCCAAAAGAAGAGTTTCAACATGGCTATACAAGAAACGTTGGCGTTGATTTAAGCCGATCTGAATTTGTTGCATTTATCACCCAAGATTCAATACCTGCGAATGAAAAATGGCTCTACAATTTAGTTAATGCGCTAACATCAACACCAAATGCTGCAGGTGCATTTGGTAGACACATTGCACACGATGATGCCGACCCTTACACCATCGATGAGTTAAAAAATCACTTCAAAGGTTTTGATCAATTTCCCGTAACAATGTCACTCACAACTGATAAACAACGTATTATAAGTGATAGCGAAGGCTGGAGAAAAATTCTCCACTTTTATAGCGACAATAACAGCTGTCTGCGCAAGAGTGTATGGAAAGAATTGCCGTTGCCATGCGTTCCTTACGGAGAAGATCAACTGTGGGCAGACATGTTGATCAGAAACGGATATGAAAAACTGTATGTCAAAGATGCTGTGGTAAAGCATTCGCATAACTACGACTCAATGGAAACATTCGAACGCGCAGCAACAGAATCAAAGTTCTTTTCATCATGCTTCGGCTATGACTTTCATCAAGAGATTGAACTCGCTTACAATGCTATCTCGTCTGATTTAAAAACC
>QCTG01000043.1 GCA_003211235.1 Synechococcus sp. AG-673-B04 | reverse complement strand
CTTTGTCCCCCAGGGATTGGTGATGGGCCTTTACAGCATCGCTGCTGCTCTTCTGGCCAGCTACCTCTGGTATGTGATTGCGGTGAATGTTGGTGGTGGCAGCAATCGTTTCGATAAGGAAGCCGGCATGGTCACCATCAGCCGTCGCGGTTTCCGCAAACCGGTGAACGTCGAGATTCCACTCAAAGACGTGAAGGCCGTGAAAGTTGAGGTTCGCGATGGTTTCAATTCACGTCGTCGTGTCGCACTCCGAATTCAGGGTCGTCGCGATATGCCTCTGACTCGCGTGGGTGAACCTCTACCTCTGGCACAGCTGGAGCAGGATGGAGCCGAGCTGGCCCGATTCCTGGGCGTCAATCTCGAAGGTCTTTGATTCCAATGCGGCGTTCCTTTCTCTGGTCTCTTCTGCTGATTCCTCTCCTGATCAGCTGCAGTGCTTCCCCTCGGGCGGAAGTGTCCAGAGGCTGTGTTGACGCTCAGGCGGCCTGTCTCCAGGGCAAAGCGATCGTTCAGATGACAACCAGTCGGGGTGACATCACGATTGAGGTTGATGGGGATGCTGCGCCACTCACCGCCGGAAATTTCGTTGATCTAGTCAACCGTGGCGTCTACGACGGAACGATGTTTCACCGAGTGGTGAAGGAGCCTGTCCCTTTCGTGGTTCAGGGGGGAGACCCGCAGTCGAGTGATCGATCGGTGCCATTGACCAAACTCGGCACTGGCAGTTTTGTGGATCCTTCCTCCGGCCAGGCTCGCCTGATACCGCTGGAGGTTCTTTTCCAGGGGGAAGACACACCGCGTTACAGCCGCGCAAGCTCCAATCCCGCTGAGCTGGAGCGTTTGGTGCTGAACCATGAACGTGGCTCAGTTGCCATGGCTCGTTCCCAGGCTCCGGATTCCGCCAGTGCGCAGTTCTATGTGGCCCTAAGACCTCTGCCGGAACTGGATGGTCGCTATGCCGTTTTCGGTCGCGTGATTGAGGGCCTCGATGTTGTCGACCAAATCGAGCAGGGAGATCGAATCAACAGTGCCAGCTTGAGTCAGTGAAGTCAGGCTGGTATTCGACTTTCGCTCGGTGAGACCTTGAGCAGCTCGGTGTTCACGCCGGAGGCCCGTTCAAGGGCCACCTTGCCGGTGCGTGCAATTTCAAGGATGCCGAACGGGGCCATCAGGCGTTCCAGAGCTACAAGTTTGCCTGGGTCGCCAACCACCTCAAGGGTGAGGGCCTCGTCGGCCACATCCACAACTTTGGCGCGGAACACCTGAACCAGCTCAAACACAGCGCTGCGGCACTCAGCCGGAGCTGAAACCTTCAGCAGCATCAGCTCCCGTTCCACGGCTGGTCTCTTGGTGAGATCGAGAACCTGCAGCACGTTCACCAGCTTGTCGAGCTGCTTGCTCATCTGCTGAAGGGTCTGGTCGTCACCCTCCACCACCATGGTCAGGCGCGATTGTCCCTCCGCCTCAGCCGGACCCACGGCAAGGCTGTCGATGTTGAAGCCGCGTCGAGCGAACAGGCCTGCGATCCGGCTTAGAGCGCCGGATTCATCTTCCACAACCACCGAAAGGGTGTGTTTCATCGCCGCTGGTTGTCCCCTGCCGGTCTGATGTCACCCAAGTTACGGTCCAGCCAGGGCAACAGCACGTCAATAAAGCGTTCCGGCACTTCGTCGTGGGGGCAATGGCCGCAGCCTTCCAGTGCCACAAGGTCGATGTGGGGGTGCTGATGATGGATGGACTCACCGATGCTGAGCGGCACGAAGCGGTCCTCGCGACCCCAGATCAACAGCAACGGCCGTTGCAGAGCAACCAGCAAGGCGGGAGCGGTGCTGGCCTGAGCACGCAGGGCCATGCCGAAGCACATTCCCCGCAACGCCCGTGCTGCGGTTGGACGTTGTGCTGGGCGGGCGATCAACTTGAGCAGGTCCCGATCCCCTGCAACGCTGTTGAAGTACGCCCCCTGCAATCCCATCTTCAGCAGTGACGTCCGGCTGATCAGCGGAACGAGCAGCTCAAGTGGCAGCAGACGCAGGATGATCCGCAACAGGCGTCGCATCCACTGTCGCTTCCATCGCGCCATTGTTCTGGGTACGGGGTTCAGCAGTGCTGGGTCCGGCAGGGGTGCTGCCACCACCGCATCCACCCACTTCGGTTGCAGAACGGCTGCCGTCAGAGCCGTCAGCCCTCCAAGCGAGTTGCCGATCAGCACTGCGGGCTGCTGAACCACTTGCCTGAGGAATGCACACACCTGATATCCCCAGAGCCCGTTGCTGAGGGGACGAGCGGGCTGCTCCGAGGCCCCGAATCCGAGCAGGTCAAGGCTGTAAACCCTCCAACCACGTTCGGCAAGGCGAGGTGCCGTGCGGCGCCAGTGGCTGCTGGAGGCTCCGAAACCATGCAGCAGCAGTAGTGGAGGCGCTCCTGCTGGGCCAGTCACACGCCAATGGCAGCGGTACCCCCTCCAACTCCAGATCTGCTGGACACCCCAATCGGCAGTCTGGTCAACAGCAGCGACCACAGACCTGAGTTCTCTGGACTCCCATTATCGCGAAGGAGCCGCTGTTCTCAAGCTCGGGTCAGGATTCTTTCGACCGGAATCCCGTCCCTCCAGGGATCTTTCGGTTCTGCTTGCGCGGCTTCAACGAAGCCAGGCCTCTGGGCCGCTGCGATGGCTTGATCTCATGGCCGGGTGCGGCATCCGAGCCGTGCGCTGGGGGCTTGAATCCAAGGCGCCGGACTGTGTTCCGGTGCAACTGCATGTCAATGATGCAGATGCCGATCGAAGGGCCTTCCTGGAAGCGAACCTGGAGGCGGCAGCCCTTTCGGCTGAGGTCAGCACATCTCCGGCAGATCAGTTGCTGGCCAGGGCTTACCTCGGTGGGCATTTCTTTGATCTGATTGATGTTGATGCCTTCGGTTCTCCCGGCGCGCTGCTGCAGCCGGTGCTGCAGGTGCTTCGCTTTGGGGGGATCCTGCTGCTGGCAAGCACAGATGGCCGTTCGCCCACCGGCCATGACCGTCGAGCAGCGATTCGCAATCTGGGTTCAGCAGCTCGTGTTCATCCGGCCAGCTGGGAGATAGCCCTGAGGCAGCAGCTGGGGCTCCTGGCGCGCCAGGCATGGCTCTTGGGACGCGGCATTCAGCCTCTTCTGAGCTTCAGTGAAGGACGCACGTTCAGGTTGGCGGTGAGATTCCACCGCCAACTGCAGCCTCTGGAGGAGCAGTGCCTCGGCCTGGTGGCTCGCTGTGAATGCTGCGGAGCGCAAGACTTTCAACCACTGTTGAAGCTCAGCGGCTGGCCTCCCTGTTACTGCCCTGAAGGGGAGGGACGCTGGAGTGTCAGTGGTCCGTTGTGGATCGGTCCGCTTCAGGATCAGGCAACCCTTATGGCGCTTCTGGCGGATCCTTGGCTTGTGCAGTCGGATGCGATCGCGACTTCCAGTCGCCGTTTGCTGCTTCGTCTTGTCGCGGATCACGGCATTCCACCCACGGTGTGGCCTACGGCAGAGCTCGCGAAGCGTGTTGGAAGCAGTGGTCCGCCACCCGTCAACGACCTCGTGCAGGCCCTGCGCCAGAAGGGTCATCAAGCATCTGCCAGTGGATTGATGGGGGGTCAGATCCGCACCGACGCTGATCTTCCCGACCTGTTACAGACCTGCAGCGCACTCTCGCGAGACAGGATTTAATAGCTCCAGTAGCGCGACATCGTCATGGCTTCGGAGATCTTTGGAACAGCCGCCATCTTCTGGGTGCTCATTCCCATCGGTCTGGCGGGTGGTGCCCTGTTGCTCAAGCTTCAGGGTGACTGACTCTCGACTCTCGGCTCGGGCCATCTAGGCTCCCAGACTTGTTCAGATGGGCCCCATGCAGGTTCTGGTGGTAGGTGGCACGGGCACCCTCGGTCGACAGATCGCCCGCCGTGCCCTCGATGAAGGCCACCAGGTTCGTTGCATGGTTCGGACCCCTCGCAAAGCTGCATTTCTGCAGGAGTGGGGTTGCGAGTTAACAAGAGGCAACCTTCTCGAACCAGACAGTCTTGACTACGCCCTCGATGGGGTTGATGCGGTCATTGATGCTGCAACGAGTCGACCGGACGACCCCAAGAGCATCTACATCACCGACTGGGATGGAAAGGTCAACCTCTTGCGTGCCTGTGAGCGGGCCGAGGTCAAACGCTTCGTATTTCTCTCATTGTTGGGGGCGCATCGTCACCGCTCCGTTCCCTTGATGGATATCAAGGCCTGCACAGAAAACCTTCTTGAGTCTTCAGAGCTCGACTACACAATTCTGCAGGTTGCTGCCTTCATGCAGGGAGTGATCAGTCAATTTGCAATCCCTGTACTCGAGAGTCAGACCGTCTGGGTAAGTGGTTCGCCGACATCAATTTCTTACATGAACACCCAGGACGTTGCTCGATTTGCAGTGGCGGCTCTCAATCGTCCGGAGACGATCCGAAACAGCTTTCCTGTGGTTGGCCCGAAGGCTTGGAACAGTGGAGAAGTCGTGCAGTTCTGTGAGAGATGCACGGATAAGTCAGCCCGTGTTTTCCGCATGGGACCTGCTCCGATCTTGGCGCTGCAAGCCATTGCCTCCTTTTTTGAACCTGCAGTGAATATTGCGGAGCGTCTGGCATTTGCAGAAGTCACCGGTAGTGGCCAGTCTCTGGATGCACCGATGGAGTCGACTTACGCCGCGTTTGGCCTCGATCCATCCGAAACAACGGGGATGGAAAGTTATCTTCGCGAGTATTACGACACGATTCTCAAACGGCTGCGTGAGATGGAAGCTGATCTCGACAAGGACGCCAAGAAGAAGTTGCCGTTCTGATCGACCAACCAGACTGGTTTATTTGTACTATCAAGTTGTTTTTATTCTCTGTATGGCGGTTGCTCAGCTGAAAAACCTGCAGCGCCGGCTGCAACTGCTTTCGGATGAAGCGGAGCAGGGGCTCAATCGAGCCTGTGGAAATGAACTCTGGAAATCGTTGGGTCCGGATGCCATAGACGGGCTCGATGATTCCTCCCGAAGGGCCGAGGCCAATTACTGGTACGGCCAGTGGAACGTTGTTCGTGAACTTCAGGAGGCCATTGGTTAATGCCGGATTCATGCTGCACCACCCCATCATCGTTCGATCAGACCCAGGCGGTTGAAGACCGCTATGGAGCAGCTGCTCAGCATCAGGAAGCCTGTCTTTGCACGCCGGTGGGGTTTGATCCCGCACTGCTTGCGGTGATCCCCGCTGCTGTCGTTGAGCGCGACTATGGATGCGGGGACCCAACCCGTTGGGTTCGATCCGGAGATCGTGTTCTTGATCTGGGCAGCGGCAGCGGCAAGAACGTCTTTATCTGTGCCCAGGTGGTGGGGGCGGAGGGTCGCGTTGTTGGCGTCGATCGCAACGCTGAGATGCTGGCTCTCTCCCGCGGCGCTGCGGAAGAGGTGGCTGATGCCATCGGCTTCGCCAATGTTGCTTTTATCGAGGGCGCCATCGAAGCGTTGGATCAGCAGACGGCAGAAGCATCTCCACTGGTGGCTGACGCCAGCTTTGATGTGGTCTTGAGCAACTGTGTGCTGAATCTGGTGAACCCGGCGTTCCGTCAGCGTCTTCTCAGCAATATTCGTCGGGTTCTGGCTCCTGGCGGCCGGGTGGCGATCAGCGACATCGTCTGCGATCGTTCTGTACCGCTGGCCCTCCAACAGGATCCTGAACTTTGGAGTGGCTGCATCAGTGGTGCCTGGCAAGAGGAAGCGTTCATTGCCGATTTCCAGGCCCTCGGCTTTGAGCAGGTGCGTTTTGCCGACCGCAGTGAAACCCCTTGGCGTGTGGTTGAGGGAATTGAATTCCGGGCGGTCACCCTCGTCGGCGAGCTTCCCCAGGCTGCCTGCGCCTGCTGTTGATCAAGCGAAGCAGCCGCTTCTGTTCCGCAGCATTGACCACGCGCCATTCTCCTGGGGCAAGTCCATCGAGATCCAGGGGTGGTTGTCCATCCATCAGATCAATGCTGCGGCGCATGAGCCGCAGAGTGGGCAAGCCAACGGCTGCGGTCATTCGCCGAGCCTGACGGTTACGGCCTTCGCAGAGCTGTAGTTCAAGCCAGCTGGTGGGAATGTTGGCTCGATATCGGATGGGTGGATCCCGTTCTGGAAGCGGCGGAGTATTGGTCCATGTAAGGCTCCGGGCTTTTGCTGGTCGCGTGGTTTTCCCTTGAACGATTACACCAGTGCGTAGGGATTCCAGCTGATTCTCGGTTACGGAGCCTTCAACCTGAATCCAGTAGCTGCGCCAATGGCCGAAGCGTGGGTTTGTGAGTCTTTGCTGGAGGAGCCCTTGATTTGTGAGGAGCAGCAGCCCCTCACTGTCTGCATCAAGCCGGCCTGCTGCATAAACCTCTGGAACCCTTACCAAGTCAGCCAGACATCCCCATCGACTGCCTGGTTCCGGGGTGAACTGGCTGAGGACCCCGTAGGGCTTATGGAGCAAAAGGGTGGTCAACCAGCGTTTTCGCGGGCCCTCCACAGATTGACAACGCCGATAGAGATCAGCAGCAGCCCGAGGTCCATGGTGAGGGGGGGGAGGATCACGGATTGCATCGTTTCACGGGGGGGAGCCTAGGTGCTGTGAGGTCTTTGCTGAGGGCTTTAGGGGCGATGCCCTTTTAAGCTGCGTCTCTATCGAGCTGAAGCCGGCGCATGATCGAAACCTCGGGCGTGATCGAGAAGGAACAGGGCAATGGGTTCTATCTGGTCACCCTCGAGCAGCCGGCTGGTCACCAATGCCTCTGCCGTGCTGCCGGCAAGCTGACGAAGTTCCGGATCAAGTTGCTGGCCGGGGACAAAGTTCTCGTTGAGATCAGTCCCTATGACCTCACCCGGGGAAGGATCACTTATCGCGAGCGCAACGCGGGTGCCCCTGGCGGCCGACCAGGTGGCAACCGCCCGGGAGGTCCCCGTCGCCGTTAGGCGGGAAGCGCTTCAATCGCACTTTTGAATTCGCTGCGCGGTTTAACGCCGCGCCACTGTTTCACCATCGACTTGCGGTGGAATAACTGCACTGTCGGTGTCCCGCTGACGCCCGCCTGCTCAGCAATCTGTTGATCGGCATCGATATCGATCACCACGGCCTGAGCGTTGCCGTCCAATTCGTTGATGACTCGTTGCAGTTGTGGTTTCAGCACGTGGCAGGGCCCACAGGTTGGTGAGGTGTAAACCACCATCAATGGTTTGTCGCTGTCGTGATAGAGCTTTCGGAGTGCATAGCTGCCCTTTTGCCACAGACCCTGGGGGTCAAAGGTTGATTCGGTGGTGACCTCAACGTTCACCGGACGCTCCGCCTGAGCAGGTTCAACCGCTTCTCGCTTGACAAGCGTGGCCAGATTGTGATGGCTCAGCCAGCGTTCCGCTGCCAGGGCGGCTTGGCAGCCGCTGCCTGCGGCTGTGATGCCTTGCCGCCATTCCGCATCGGCGACGTCTCCAGCGGAGAAGACCCCATCCAACGAGGTTTCCGGACGTCCTGGAGCAGTGACGAGGTAACCCTTGGAATCCAGTTCGATCTGGCCGCTGAGCAGATCCGTATTGGGAGTGTGACCGATGGCGTAAAACAAACCTCTGGCCTCAAGGGTTCGGGTTTCGCCGCTGGTCCGATCTCTCAGGGTGAGGTGTTCCATCCAGTCGTTGCCGGATACGTCTTCCACCGCACTGTTCCAGTGCACGGTGATCGCAGGGTTTGCCAGCACCCGATCAGCCATGGCAGCACTGGCACGCAGCTGATCAGAGCGCACGATCAGATGCACATGACTGCCGTATTTGGTGAGATAAACAGCCTCTTCGCATGCGGAATCACCTCCACCCACGACGGCCAGCTCAGCGTTACGGAATTGCGGCGTGGCACCGTCGCAGATTGCGCAGGCGCTGATGCCGCTGCTCCAGTACTTCTCTTCGGAAGGCAGGCCCAAACGGTTGGCACTGGCTCCTGTGGCAATGACAACCGCATGGCTGAGGATCGTCTGACCGTCAGCTTCGATTCGGAAGGGGCGCTGGCTGAGATCGATGGAATCGGCATCGGCCTCGAGAAGGTGCGTCCCCCATCTCACCGCCTGCGCCTTCATCAGATCCATCAGATCCGGGCCCAGGATTCCATCAGGAAAGCCCGGGAAGTTCTCCACGTGAGTGGTGGTCATCAGTTGGCCACCAGGGATGCCACCTCTCTGAAATCC
>QCTG01000042.1 GCA_003211235.1 Synechococcus sp. AG-673-B04 | reverse complement strand
TTAACTAACCCCCGAAAAATAATCACATGAGTCTGTGCCACAAAATACATCGGCATGCAGTAAAGACTACCGGATTGACGGGTGGCAGTCCTTTTTGCTACAGAAACAATCATTCTTATTTATCCACTAATCCACGCAGTACGTCTGTGACCGTGACGACATCCTCAAAGCGTGACCTACCTCAGTGGAAGTGAAACAAGCCACGTCTAATAAAAAACCAGACCAAGAATTACACTCAAAATTCTTAGCAGTTATTAGAAAATTTAAAGACTTAAAGCTCTCGACATCATATGAAAGCACTAAAAATTAAGCCATTGCTGAAGGAAAAAATTAGTGTTCAGATTAGTCAATACTAGTATCCTGAATATAATTCTCTTGAAAAGTATTTAAGGGTCACGAAGCCTGACCATTCTCGCAAAAACCACGCTATTGCTGACGTTCACATCAGATACTTCAATTTGAAAATAATGTGGTCAAAGCAGCATCTCTTCTGCTTCGCCGATAATCTTACAGTCGCTCATTGGGTAACTAACGCAGAGCAAGGCAAAACCTTCTTGCATTTGATCGTCGTCAAGAAAGCTTTGATCAGATTGATCTAGTTTTCCACTTTCAAGTTTTCCAGCACAAGTTGAACAAGCACCCGCTCTACATGAGTATGGAAGCTCGACACCTGCTTCTTCTGCAGCATCAAGGATGTATACATCGTCGTCGCAGTTAAAACTGGATTTACTTTCTGAAGTGATAAGTGAAATTTGATAGGTTGCCATGTGAATTTTTGTCGTACTTTGCTTTCATAACTGGGCGTGAGCCTGGTGCAGCCAGAATTCAGAAAGGCTTCGGGATCTGTGTATAAATCAATGCACTTTCCCTCTGGTGTATTTTCAGTGCGCTCTCTTATATATCGTGACACGTGTCATGATCTCTTCGAGTGCCTTTTGTGAGGTCGGAACACTTCGGCCCAACAAAGTCTTAAAAGCTTGATCGCTTCGCTTTCAAGTTCGTTTCCGCTGATGTGTGAATAAAGCGCTGGACCGAATTCTCCCTCTTCATCAACCTGGTGCATTCCCAACCAAGCACCCATTTCCGTCCAATTAGAGGTCCCATGCCATGCCGTTGCGGACGCATATTTAGCTAGCGCTGCCATCCGATCCAGATTCAGGTCCTGAAGATTCAGACCTCTTTGATGTCCTCGTATCCTCTTGGCAGCAAGCGTCTGAGCGATGGCTTCGAGGTCAGTGCCTGAATAGCTGATGAACTCTCCGTTGAGGCTCAACAGCATTTCATCGATTTCAGCCTTTCTGCGGTGGCAGTAGGCCTCAGCTGCTTTTTGACTGGTTACCAGGTCTCCAGTGGCTGATCTGATTAGCTCGTCGATATACGACCTTTTTATTTGCCCTGGATGACGTTTGGCTTGGGCTGCGGGTTCTTGATGAAAAAGAAGCCTTCACGACCGGCACGGCGGTAAAGACCAAGCCCTCGAGGAGCTGACGTCACTCTGCTTGCTCGATCACGGCCCAAAAAAAATGATCCCCTTTTGGGGACCTTTTTGGGGACCTTTTTGGGGACTTGTCCAGTACTTGAGTGGTACTAAGGGCTTTGGATCAAGCGTCGTAGTACATGGTGAATTCGTGGGGGTGAGGCCGCTGACGCAGCTGCTGTACCTCCTCGTACTTCAGGTCAATCCAGTTATCGATGAAGTCATCTGTGAAAACACCACCCGCTGTCAAGAAATCACGGTCTGCATTCAGAGCTTCAAGGGCTCCATTGAGAGAGGCAGGAACCGTTGCGATTTTCGACAGTTCCTCCGCCGCCAGTTCGAACAGGTCGCGGTCTTCGCCATCTCCTGGGTCGATCTGGTTCTTGATGCCGTCGAGACCGGCCATCAGCATGGCGCTGAAGGCGATGTAGGGGTTGGCGAGGGCATCACCGGAACGGAACTCCAGACGTTTTGCTTTGGGGCTTGGGCCAGTGAGTGGAATGCGAACGGCTGCTGAGCGGTTGCCTTCGGAGTACACGAGATTGACCGGAGCTTCAAAACCTGGAACCAAGCGTTTGTAGCTGTTTGTGGTTGGGTTGGTGAAAGCGAGGAAGGCCGGTGCGTGCTTCAGAATGCCGCCGATGTACCAGCGTGCGGTCTGCGAAAGATTGGCGTAAGTTCCTTCACCGAAGAACAGTGGCTGGCCAGCTTTCCAGAGGCTTTGATGAACATGCATGCCTGAGCCGTTGTCATTGAAAACAGGCTTCGGCATAAATGTGGCGGTTTTTCCGTATTTCTTGGCCACATTTCGAACTATGTATTTGTAGATCATCACGTTGTCTGCAGCCTCAATCAGCTGAGCAAACTTCATTCCGAGTTCGTGCTGACCAGCTCCTGCCACCTCATGGTGGTGCTTTTCGATGGGGATTCCCAGCTGAGCCATCAGCAACAGCATTTCCGAACGAATGTCCTGGGCGGTGTCGTTTGGAGCAACCGGGAAGTAGCCCTCTTTTTCCTGAATTTTGTAAGCCAGGTTGCCGCCTTCCTCAAGACGACCGGTGTTCCAGCCAGCTTCGATAGTATCGACGCTGTAAAAGGAACCACCTTCGGCGGAGTTGTAGCGCACGTCATCGAACAGGAAGAATTCCGGTTCCGGTCCAAAAAAGGCAGCGTCAGCAAGGCCTGTGCTGTTCAGATGATTCAGAGCACGCTGAGCAAGAGCGCGGGGGCAACGCTCATAAGGCTGGCCGGTGCGGGGTTCCTGAATTGAGCAGATCAGGCTGAGGGTTTTGTGACGGTAGAAGGGGTCCACCCACGCGGTGCTCGCGTCAGGAACCATGGCCATGTCAGAGGCCTGAATACCCTTCCATCCACGAATGGATGAACCGTCAAACGCCAATCCCTCGGTGAAGGACTCCTCTTCCAGCAGGTCTGTGCAGACCGTGAGGTGCTGCCATTTGCCGTGAAGATCGGTGAACTTAAGGTCGATAAGTTCGATGCCTTCGTCCTTGATCTGACGAAGGACGTCCTGAGGGGTTTTGGCCATAAGGGCGCCTGAAGACGGAATAGTTGGGACCGTAATGATCCGTTAGCCCCCATTGTGTATCAATACGTACTTTTCGCACGGCTGGAGTCGTTTGTCTGCGTTGAAAACCTTCTCGCGTAACCGTTTCTGTCAACTTCCTGGGAAGTCAGGCCTGCAGAGGGTTTTCAGCCGTCAGCTAATGTTAGTTTCTGCTCTGGCTGGTTCCGGAGATTTCAGAGCATGCGCGATGCCATCAGCGGTCTGATCGGTCGCTACGACCAGCTCGGGCGATATTTCGACCGGTCTGCGATCGACAGCATTGAGGGATACCTATCCCAGTCGGCTCTTCGGATTCAGGCTGTTGAGTTGATCAATCGAGAAGCGGCCGAAATCGTTCGAGAAGCCAGTCAGAGATTGTTCCAGGATGAGCCTGAGCTCCTGCTCCCTGGCGGAAACGCTTACACCACCAGGCGACTGGCGGCTTGTCTGCGCGACATGGACTATTTCCTCCGCTACGCGAGTTACGCGCTTGTGGCCGGAGACAGCTCCATCCTGAATGAGCGCGTTTTGAATGGCCTGGATGACACCTACAAGAGTCTTGGTGTTCCGACGGGTCCAACGGTGCGGAGCATCGTTCTCCTTGGAGAAGTGATTGCCGAAAGACTGTTTGAAGCCGGTGTTCCCGCCGATCGTCTTGCACCTGTGATGGTGCCCTTCGACCACATGGCTCGAGGTCTTGGGGAAACCAACATTCGCAAGAGATAACCCTTTTCATACCCTCCGTTTCAATCGCGGATATCGGCTCCGAAGTCCGTTAGTTGACTTCGTAAGGTGCTCAGAATGAAAACGATCAGGGCCTTGGCGACAACCCCTTCCCTACTGCCTGTCGACGACGCTCACCGCAAGTCCTTCGCCCCGATCAACACTCCCGACAGGTTGTTATTGGGCCCCGGACCTTCCAACGCCCATCCCAAGGTTCTGCAAGCTTTATCCAGAACTCCTATCGGTCATCTGGACCCGCTCTACGTCGAGCTGATGAGCGAGGTCCAGGAACTGATGCGTTACGCCTGGCAGACCGATAACCGCATGACCCTGCCCATGAGTGGAACAGGCAGTTCCGCCATGGAAGCAACCCTTGCCAACACCGTCGAGCCTGGCGACACCGTTCTGGTTGCCGTGAAAGGTTATTTCGGCCTTCGCCTTGCTGATATGGCTGGGCGTTACCGGGCTGAGGTCAAAACAATCGAGAAGCCTTGGGGCGAATGGTTCAGCCTCGAGGAGCTGGAGGCGGCTCTGATCCAGCACAAGCCGGCCATCCTTGCCATGGTCCACGCCGAAACATCAACCGGTGTTTGCCAGCCGATGGAGGGCATCGGCGATCTGTGCCGAAAGCACGATTGCCTTCTTCTGCTCGACACGGTGACCTCACTGGGCGGCGTGCCGCTCTACATCGACGATTGGAAAGTTGATCTGTCTTACAGCTGCAGTCAGAAAGGCCTGAGCTGCCCCCCCGGCCTCGGCCCTTTCACCATGGGACCCCGCGCTGAGGCCAAGATGGAGGCCCGCACTGGCAAGGTGCCGAATTGGTACCTCGACGTTTCCCTGCTGAACAAGTACTGGGGTAGCGATCGGGTTTATCACCACACAGCGCCGGTGAACATGAATTTCGGCATGCGGGAAGCACTCAGACTGTTGGCGGAAGAAGGGCTCGATCAGGCCTGGGCACGACATCGCCGAAACGCTGAAGCCCTCTGGACTGGCATGGAAAGTCTCGGGCTCACCATGCATGTTCCCTATGAACGTCGTCTGCCAACCCTGACCACCGTTCGGATTCCAGATGGTGTGGATGGCAAAGCTTTCAGTCAGTATCTGCTCAACACCCACGGCATCGAAGTGGGTGGTGGTCTCGGGTCTCTCGCAGGCAAAATCTGGCGCATTGGCCTGATGGGTTTCAACTCCACTCCTGAAAACGTCAACCGCCTGCTCAACCTCTTCGAGACGGAGCTCCCCAAGTTCAGCGGCTCTACCGCCGCCGCCGCCTGAACCATTCCGCAAGTTGTTGTCCGGCTCGCTCCTGCATCAGTGGGCCGACCACATCCATGTGATGGTGTGAGCTGGGATCCTCAGCCAGATTCAGGCAACCTCCCAATGCGCCGCGTTTTGGGTCTGCTGCACCGAAGACAACCCTCCCCATTCGAGCCTGGACCAAAGCACCGGCACACATGGGACAAGGTTCCAGGGTCACCAGAAGCGTGCACTGGTTGAATCGCCAGTCGCCTTGCACCAACGCAGCCTGTCGAAGAGCGACCAGCTCGGCATGGCCCAATGGATCTCGGTCCGTTTCTCGGCGATTTCGTCCGTGACCGATGCAGCGGCCTTGTTCATCGAGAATGACTGCTGCCACAGGAACTTCGCCGTTACGACCCGTTTCAGCGGCGCGTTCCATCAACACCTCCATCCAACGCCGCCACAGTTCTTCGTCCACAGTCCTACATACCTCGTCCTGGTGAACCATCCTTGAGCAGCGCCCCTCAAAAGGCGAAAATCGGTATAGACCCCACGCAGCCGGTGCACGCTCGTTCCGATCACCGGCCGATGTCGACAGCCATCGATCCTTTTGCGTCACCGCATCAGGTTGATCCTGCTCTGCAGAAATTTCTGCATCTCGCTGCTGATCAGCTCACTCAGTGGCTGGGCTCCGCCGCAACGGCAACTCCGTTTCCTCTGGTGCGACCGCAGCCAGAGGTAGCGCCCTCCCTGGAGGGTGCCGATATGGAGAGTCTTCTCGATGATCTTCAAACGGTCATGGACGGGGCTTACCAGCCGTCACATCCAGGGTCGCTGGCCCATCTTGATCCCCCCCCTCTGACAGCGTCGATCGCTGCGGATCTCATCTGTGCTGGGCTGAACAACAATTTGTTGGCCGAAGAGTTGTCACCAGGGCTTTCCAGCCTTGAACAGCAACTGTGCGTCTGGTTCTGTTCCAGGCTTGGTCTCCCCGAAGAATCTGGGGGAGTTCTTGCCAGTGGTGGAACCCTCAGCAATCTGATGGGTCTGGTGGTGGCCAGGTCAGCGTCGGGTTCAGGCAATGGCGTGATTCTCTGCAGCCGGGATGCCCATGTCTCTCTGCAGAAAGCAGCCATAGTGATGGGATTACCCGCTGATGCACTGCAGCAACTCCCCGTTGACGTGAGCGGAGCCCTTTGTGCCGCTGCTCTTGCAGATGCAATCCAGTCGTTGCAAGCGCGTGGAATCCCATGCCATGCCGTCGTGGCAACGGCCGGCACCACCGTTCGTGGTGCTGTCGATCCTCTGCTGGACATTGCTGATCTCTGCGCGCAGCACGACATCTGGCTGCATGTGGATGCAGCAATCGGCGGGGTTTTTGCGTTGTCGTCGGCAACCGCATCGCTAATGCGGGGTCTCAACAGGGCTGATTCGATCACCCTGAATCCGCAGAAACTGCTGGGTATCACCAAGACCTCCTCACTGTTTCTCGTGCGCGACAAAGCCAGGTTGTGCATGGCGTTCGCAACAGGTTTGCCTTACATGGAATCCCCGACGGGTGACCATCACGGTGGTGAAGTGGGCCTCCAGGGCACCAGACCAGCAGAGGTTCTGAAGCTCTGGCTCGGGTTGCGTCAGCTGGGTGAACAGGGCATCACCGCTGTGTTGCAGGGGGCCCTGGAGCGTCGCCGTCTTCTGATGAAACATCTGCGTTCTGATCGGCTGCACCTGCTGAGTGGCGACCTGCATCTGCTGGTTTTCCGACCTCGATGGGGTGATGCAGAACAGACAAAGCATTGGAGCGAAACCACCCGAAGCAGACTGCTGCGCGAAGGCTTTCTGCTCTCCCGCCCGCAGTACGAAGGCCACCACTGGCTCAAAGCGGTTCTGGGAAACCCGCACACAACCACCGAACATCTCCAGCAGCTTGCGGATCTGATTCAGACCGATCTGCCACGCTGACTCGCAGAATCGAGCCACATCGAAGATAACCATGGCCAATCCTGGACAAAGGCCGCGGTGGGTGGCCCTGGCCACAGGTGCTGCATCCATCGCGATCGGTGTGATTTATCTCTTGCTGATTACGGTTCTCGATGCCCGTGGGCCCATGCGTCCCCCTCCTCCGGAGGCTCTGGGCGTGGCGGCAGCGCCCCGGCTCGACGTTGCAGAGGTTCCACAACTTGACGCATGGCCGTCTCGAGGAAACGACGAAGGGATGCATCGCGTCGGTTGAGTTCAAAAACCTCCTGAACCACCTGCTGAAGACCATCGTCGCCCCAGTCCTGATCCTGATCGAAGTAACGGATGAAACTGGCACCGGCGATGCGTGTGAGCCAGGCGGTTGCAACCGCCTGAACAGCCTGAGAAATCAGCAGCGTCGGCAGGGTGAGGCTGAGGGCGGGACTGATCAACTTGAGAGCCCCTTTGACGATCCCGAGTCCTGCGAGGGTCCTGCCCACAGAAACAGCGAGCTCACGGGCTCGTTCCTTGGATAGTTCGATGCCGTAAACCTTGGCGATTTCCAACACCATCTGTCCATTCACGGCAGCGGTGCTGAGCAGATCAACACCCGGCAGTGGATTCGCGGCAACGATTCCAGCTCCGATCCAGCTGTACCGATCGATGCAGCGACGAGCTTCGCGCTGACGCTGACTGTTCAACAGGTCGCGACCACGCTGATCGAGGTGGCGACACTGCAAAAGGATGTTGTCCGCAATCAACTCTTCGCCCTCGGCATGAAGAACAGCTGCCAACCGCTGCAGAAGTTCACTGACATCCGGTGCTGGCTGAAGGGGGGATCGCCCCGTTCTGGGCAGGCTCTGGGGAGCAGCACTGCAGGGCACAACATCGTGAGCTTGCACCAGGCCGCTGCAACGGCTGCGCAAAATCTCCAGAAGTCTCCTTTCTTCATCGGCGCCGCGAAGATCGCGTTTGTTCAGCACCAGCAGCAGCCGTTTGCCTAGGTCCGCGATTGAACGGATCACGGTGAGTTCTGACTGACGCAGATCACCGTCGACAACCACGACCATCAGATCGGCTCGGACCGCCTGCCGCCGAGCTGTTTCCTCACGGCTGATGCCGGCTTCACCCGCTTCCAGGATGCCTGGGGTATCCACAAGCTGCAGAGCCCGTTGCAGCCCCTGAAGCCGCAGTCGATAGGACTGGGTGGTTCGGGTTGATCCCATGGCGGCGGACACGTCCCCCACCATTTGCTGAAGAAGAGCTCGGATCAGGGATGTCTTGCCACTGGATCCAGTCCCGAAAACCACCACGACAAGATCGCCCCGATTGAGCTCTCTTGTGACCCGTTCCTTCTCCTGCCTCAGATTTTCGCGACTGACTTCGTCTTGGATGCGTTCCAGCAACCGGTCAATGCTGTTGAGGCTTTGTTGAGCTGCATCCCGTCGGTTGGAGGGTGCCTCTGCTTTGGAGCTTGAATCCGATGCCTTGCGTTGGCGTTGTTGCTGCAGCTGCTGCCACCAGGGCCAACCCACCTGCACCGCCACGGCAGCCAGGAGCCCCAGACCCAACAGAAGAATGGGCGTGATCAGCCAGCCTGGCAGGAAATAACTCAGATCCCAAATCAGGGTTCTGATCGCCTGCAGGATTCCACCAAGAACCACCAGGGCAACGAAAGCAGCTGCCAGGCCCAACAACATCCGTTGGCGCCCTTTGATCATGATCCCGTGCGGTTGGAACGACCGCTAATCAATAGATCCACCAGAAAGCAGATCACAGCAAGGTTGATAGCGACGTCAGCCGGATTGAAGACAGGGAAGCGAACCGGAACGAGCGCCAGGTAGTCGATCACATGGCCCAGCCGCCAGCGATCGATTCCATTGCCGATTGTTCCGCCAAGCAGGAAGGCAAAAGCCAGTCCCTGCCAAAGGGGAAGAGAGCGTCGTCGCGACAACCAGACCAGCAGCCCAAGGCTCACAGCCAGACTCAGGAAAGCCAGGGCTCCAACGGATCCGCGGAACAAGCTGAAGGCCGCACCCGTGTTGAGTACCAGATGCAACTGAAGCAAGCCCGGGATGACCTCGATCGTGCGACCGTCGGACAGGAGGCCTGCAAGCAGAATCTTGCTGATCTGATCGATGGCAACAACGGAGGCTGCGACGAAGAGCAGCGGACCACGATTCAGGATTGACATGTTCATTCCCTGATCAGCAAACACCAGCGCATCACCACAGCCAGCACACCGGTTGCCGCACAAAGCGCGAGCTGTGTCGGCAAAGGCCCCAGGCTGTAATCCATCACGAGCCTGACGAAGCTTTCATCCCAGCGCCCAAGGAGAGATCCAAGGGCAATG
>QCTG01000041.1 GCA_003211235.1 Synechococcus sp. AG-673-B04 | reverse complement strand
CGCACTCCCGGTTTTTCAGGTGCAGAGCTTGCCAATCTGATGAACGAGGCCGCGATCCTCACGGCGCGACAGGAACGGAATTTCATCACCAATGACCAGCTTGAAGGAGCCCTTGAACGAATCACGATGGGGCTCAGCACCAGGCCGCTACAGGACAGCGCGAAGAAGCGTCTCATCGCCTACCACGAAATCGGTCACGCTCTCGTGGCGGCACTGCTGCCGGATGCCAACAGGCTCGACAAGGTAACCATTCTGCCCAGGGGTGGAGCGGGTGGATACACCCGTTTCATGCCGGATGAGGAGAAGCTGGATTCAGGTCTGATCACCAAAGCATCATGTCGAGCCGATCTGGTGGTGACTCTGGGGGGCCGCGCCGCTGAAATCGTGGTGTTCGGACCGTTGGAGATCACCCAGGGAGCCAGCGGTGATCTTCAGATGGTGGCCCGGCTGGCGAGGGAGATGGTGACCCGTTTCGGCTTCTCAGGTCTTGGTCCAGTGGCCCTGGAAGGTCCAGGGACCGAGGTCTTCCTGGGCCGGGATTGGTTCAATCAGCGTCCTGGGTACGCCGAAAGCACGGGCAAGGCGATTGACGAAAGCATCCGCGCGCTGGCCAAACAATCGCTTGATCAAGCTGTCGCTCTTCTCACCCCGCGCCGAGCGGTGATGGATCGTTTGGTTGAGGCCTTGATCGAAGAGGAAACGCTGCATGAAGATCGCTTCATGCAGCTGGCAGGTCTGGCTTGAACACCACGACATAAAAAACCCCCTGTTGTCGGAAAACAACAGGAGGTAATCAACATTGAACCGATGAATGTGATCAGCCGATCGCAGAGAAATATTCCTTGGAACCAACGGGATCTGGCTTCATGGTTGCTTCACCAGGAGTCCAGTTGGCGGGGCAGACCTCATCAGGATTTGACTGCACATACTGGAATGCCTGCAGAACGCGGAGCGTTTCATCAACGTTACGGCCAACGGGCAGATTGTTGATGGTGGAGTGCATGATCACACCATCAGGATCGATGATGAACAGGCCACGCAGAGCAACACCCTCGGCATCGTCGAGAACGTTGTAAGCCGTAGCGATCTCTTTCTTCAAGTCAGAGACCAGGGGGTAGTTGATATCACCAAGGCCACCCTGGTTGCGAGCGGTCTGAATCCAGGACAGATGGCTGAACTGACTGTCGACTGAGACACCAAGTACCTCAGTGTTCTTGCTGGAGAAATCCGCGTAACGATCGCTGAATGCGGTGATTTCTGTTGGGCAGACGAAGGTGAAATCGAGGGGGTAGAAGAACAGAACGACATATTTGCCGCGGTACTGCGACAGGCTGATCTCCTTGAATTCCTGATCGACCACAGCCGTAGCTGTGAAATCAGGGGCCTGCTGGCCCACGCGCAGGCAACCGGTGTCGGTCATGGCAGTTGGTTGATGAAACGGAACAGAACATCGGAACGCTTATCTAAAGTCGATCCGACTTCCAGTTAGATCCAATTTATCACGGCTCTAAATTCATGACCCCATAGGATCAACCCCATGGAAAACGATGGGATGAACTGGGATCCGGCTCTGCTTCGGAAGTACAGCTCAACAGGTCATTTTCGCTTGCTGAATCAGCTCAAGAACGACCTCATCAAGAGAGGGCTGAACAGGGATCAAGCCACAGGGGAGCTGAAGATGCCTGGTTCCGGTTCCCGATTCGGTCGACGAGGGGGCAGCCATCGAAAAGCTCAGAACGTTGTGCCGGAGATACCCGCTGCAGCGCCTGAACCTGTTCCTCTTTACGATCACGAAACACCCGGAACCTTTCGTCAACGTTTGAATGCCATCGACATGCGGTGATCCCCGAGATGTATGATGGACACTGGCTAAATGCCATGCGTCAGAGTAGCTCAGCTGGTTAGAGCACAGGATTCATAACCCTGAGGTCGGGAGTTCAAGTCTCCCCTCTGACATTCATTGTTTTGACATTTCGGGGCAAACCCGAATTAGACCGAACTCGGTTCAGCCATTGCGTGGAGGCAGCACTGCAAGGGGATTGGACGCTCCACCGCCGGGACGCCGGATCTCAAAATGAAGATGTGGACCGGTGCTGCGACCGGTGCTACCCATCAGCGCAATTCGTGTTCCCTGCCGAACCCGTTGCCCTTTTTGCACTATCAAACGACTGTTATGGGCGTAGCGGGTTGATTCGCCATCGTCATGGGCGATTTCAACCAGGAAGCCGTAGGCACCCATCCACCCTGAATGGGTGACGATGCCATCACGGGAGGCATGAATTGAGGTGCCGGTGATGTTGGCGATATCAATCCCCTTATGCATCCGACCCCACCGCCAGCCATAACCGGATGTAAAAACCCCCTTCGTGGGCCATTGGTATTTCGGACCCGGTCCTGAAACCGACAGTGGATCAGACAACTGCTCAAGGGCTGGCCAGCTCACACCACCGCTGACACTTGGGCGGATTGCAAGCAAAGGCCGACCAGAGGAACGTGAAACACGCAACTCACGACCCACCTTTAACGCAGCCAGGTTGAGCTCCGGGTTGAGTTCCTTCAGCTCCATTTTTTTGATTCCATGGCGCTGCAGGAATGAATCCAGTGAATCTCCGCGTTGAAAAGAAGCGCGATTGGCAACGGATGGAGATGAATGATTGGGAGCCGTGGTGCGAATGCTGCTCGCATCAACGGTGGTGAGCATCGACAACCGTGTGCGTTTCTGGGATGGAACAATCCACCAGTGACCTTTAGCTGGATAAGCGTCAACACCAAGGCCGTTGAGACGAGCCAACTCGCTTGGAACTAGATCCAGGGAGGCGGCAAGTCGGCGCAGCGAAAGAGAAGTCTTCAGCTGCACATAGATCAGGCTCTGCTCTGAATCAACGCTCGCATCGGATTGAGATATGGGCAGAGGAGGAAGATTCGGAACATCAAAGCTGTTGTTCGCCTGACCCGGGAGAGAGGACCAAAGCGTGACGCATGCCATCGGTGCAGTGACAGCTGCAATAACAAAAGCTGTCCGCATAAACAGGGATTGCACCGGTCGAATGTAACGATCGAAACAGTGTTCCGCAAGGGGGTTTGGAGCAGTGAGGTAATCACCACAGCTGCAATTGATGCCCTGCGATGTAACTCACAAGAGCGCAGGCCACAGAGAGATTGAGGCTTCGGACACCGCCCCGTCCGGTTTCGTCCACTCCTCCCGGCATAGGAATCGTGAGGATGTGGTCACAGCGTTGACGAACGGGATTCGGCAAACCCGTGTCCTCTCGGCCGAACAACAGCACGTCGCCGGCCTGGAAACGAAATGTTCCCAGCTGTTCTCCGCCATGACGGCTGCAACCAATTAACCGGTGTTCTGTTGGAAGCTGTTGACTGAAGTCATCAAAACCGGCGTGGGTGGACAACTGCACATGGGGCCAGTAATCCAGGCCGGCGCGTTTCAACGATCGATCGTCAATGCTGAAACCAAGTGGTTCGATCAGTGCCAGCGGCAGACGAAACGCAGCACAGGTGCGCGCAATGTTTCCTGTGTTGGGTGGAATCCGAGGCTCAAAGAGGGCGACGCGAAGCGGAGCAGCTGGAGAAGGCAAGGTCATGGCACAGGCCGACTGAAGGCATGGAGATCGACAGCGCGGCCCTGAAGAACCAACCAACTGCGAGATGCCTGGCGATCCAACAGTTGTGCGAGGGAACCGAGACGGTCGCGGAACAATCCCCCGATGGCCGTTGGGGGAACAACACCCCATCCTGTTTCTTCAATGACAACAATGCACAGACGTCTCAAGTCGGAAAGGGCAAGGAGAAGCGCTTGAACCAAAACGTCCCATTGTTCGTCCGTTGTCTCCAAATGCCAGGCAACAAAACCTCCCAGGGAATCGATCAGAACATCCGATTCAGGGTCGACGGCTGTCAAAGCAGAACTGAGCTCCGCTTCACATTCCAGCAGCGTCCAGTGCGCTGGACGTCGTTCCTGGTGGAGAAGCAAGCGCTTCTGCCAGTCCGCATCGTCAGGACGAAACGCTGAGGTGGCCACATAGGTCACGGCTCCGGACTCACTGAGCAGATATTCGGCCCAGCGGCTCTTGCCGCCACGACTCGGACCATTCACCAATACGAGTTGGCCTGAAGCTGAATCAACCTCCTCCATTCATTCCCTTGAGCGTCGCAACAGAGGAGGGGGAAACGCGATTGAGATAGCGGAAAATCCAATATTTGAAAATCGTCGCCAGGATCACCGGGAAGGTGGCAATAAACAACATGATGAAGTTTTCCTGGGCAGGGAGACCAAGATGATGGGCAATGCCGTCGAGCAGAACGGTCCAACCTTCTGGGCTGTGATAACCCACGAAAATGTCTGTAAACAGAATGATGGCAAAGGCTTTAGCTGAATCACTGAGGCCATAAATCGCCTCGTCCAGAAAGCCTCGAAGCACCCTCAATTCGTTGCGACTGATTAGGCAAAGACCCACGAAAGCCACCAGTCCAACGAGGTCAGAAAGAACATTTCGAATCGCTCGCACACTTTCCTGATCAGCATCTTTTTTCAGCTCAGCTGCCCGGGTCGCAAGCATTTGCATCAGTGCATCGGATGTCGGTGGAGGTTCACCTTTAAGCAGTGCCTCGAATTCCACTTCTTCCTTGTAGATACGCAGTTTTTCAACTGCATGCTCCTCAAGTTGAGGCTTTGGATAATTCAGAAAGGAGAGTTGAGGAGAAAATTTTTCAATCGCCGGAGCAATCAGGTAAGTGCCCGAAACCTGCTGAATAAGCAGGGGAACCAGCACGAGCAACAAAAGAATCCGTAGGGAAATCAGTGTTGAATCTCGCCGTCGCCTAAAACCGGCGACCACGGATTCCTCCGAGGAAGGATCAAGCTGCCGGCGAACGGAGTCGAACACCCCCAGAAGGGAACGGGGAAGGGGGTCAGGCGCTGCTGATTGTCGGCCCAGGCCGGATGAGCGCCGAGATTGATAGCGCGCTACGACCATTTCGATCAGCTGGAGCTGACGCAACTCCTGCATATCGAGCTGCGACCGGTTGGCCTGCAAAGTCGGCAGTGTGGAACGGCAGATCTCAAATGCAGTACGGAACTTGCGCAGGATCGTGGACTGAACAGACCGCGGAACAGACAGTTCCAGTTCGGGCCTGACGCGTCGATCCCCGTAGTACTCAAGCTCAAGGCTCTGAATCAACAGAGCCGCCTCATATCCCCGCTCAAGATCACCGGTCACATCAGCAGCCTGGCTGCGGGAAAAGAGACCGATCCAGTTGCGGGATGCCATGGGGAGAAACGATCAGCGAGAAAAGACCCACCAGGTCGCCATGGGAATGATCGTGCCTAGGACCAACAGAACAATCACCCAGGTGGTGGCGTTGCTTTCCTCTGTTTCAGCCTGGGTGGGGACGTTTGTGGGGAGGGCGCTACGGATGATTTCGCCAGGCGGCCCTGGATCCTCTCCACCACCAAGAACAGTGCCCAAACGGTTGAGGCCGTCGAGAGAAGCCTGGCGGTAACGATCACCCTCACGCAACGGGATGCTCATCGTGGTGCGAGCCGTGCTTTTCAGGAGGGATGGTGGTAATTGCGCGTGCAGGTTCTCCTCCGTCACGATTGAGGCGCGCTTGTTCTGCGTCTCAAGCAGTAGAAGCAGGAGAGGCTCCTGGCCAGAACCGGACCAGTTCTCGATCAACTGCTCGCCAAAGCTGTCCAGGCTGAAGCCGTAATCCAGACGACGCAGCGTGATCACCCGTGCATCGACGCGATCTTCGATGAGGCCGTCCAATCTGGATTCCAGCTCCGAGCGGCTAGCGCGGCTGAAGACATCGGCGTCGTCCAGAACCCGCTCCTCCGGACGGATGGAACCGAGCTCAGCAGGTGAAATGGCCATGGCTGCTGGTGAGGCAACCAGAAGTAAAAGCAGAGCAATAGCAATCACTCCGGCCCAGCGGCGCAGTGAAAACATCAAGATCAAGCAACGAGACACAACATTCATGCAGTCTGCCCTCAGTCGTCGAGGCTGTCTCGGTTGAGTGCTTCGATGGCGGCAACGATTGTGGCGGCCTCACCGTTGGGAAGATCCACGCGACGTGCGAGGGAGTCGAGAAAGCTGGCTTCCTCCGAGGTGACGGTTCGATCCGCATGCACCAGGTGAGATGCAACAGCAAGCGCAGACTGCCGCTGGGAAGTGCTCAGTTGAGGGAGAGCTGCATCGACAAGCCCCATGACGCCCTGATCACGAAGATTGTGAAGCAAGGTGTCGAACAGATCACCCATGGCCGCCTCGGAACGATCGCGATAGAGGGACCGATACTCCAGCTGGAGACGTAGCGCATGGGCTTCATCTCTTCCTAGAGAGCCGTCACAGGCAACAGCTGCCAGAGCCACTGCAGCAAATGCTTCTGCGCTTGTCATGGAATCGATGAAGCTGTCCATATTTGAGCAGGATGGAGCAGTTCTGCCAGCCCCCTGAACCGGATGCCGACACCAGCGCGCGTGGTTCTTGCTTGGGGTGTTGTGCTGCTGGTGCTGACTCTGGTCAACGCAAGGTTGGCGGAAGCAATCACTCCGGAATTGCAACGCGCGGAAGTTCTCTCCGGCATGACGGCTGTTGGCCTGATGCTGGTCGCCGTTCTTTGGACCCGTGCTGATCCCTCCCAGGCACCTCGTCGTGATCTCCACGGTAATCAGGGACTCGTCATCGATTCAGACATCGATGGCCCGACCCGCGATGAACTCGGCTGGGGAAGCCACATGTTGCTGACGGCTTCTCCAGCAGCAACGGTTCTCGTGTATTGGGACCAGCGCGTTTTGCTGAGGCGAGGACTGTTATGTGATGAGGAATTTCAACCCGGGGCCATCTGCCAGCGGGCCATGGACCGCAACACCACCATCAGCCTTGTCAACACCACACTGTTCCCTGGTCGGCATGAATTTGACCCCCTGGTGAAGGATCTGCCCGCCGTGTTGATCTGCCCGATCGGTCCTCGTGGGGTGGTTGTGTTGGGAGGTTGGTCGGAGCGCTGTTTCAGCCGGTCGGATGAACAATGGCTGAAAGGATGGGTGGAACGGCTCAGAACGTCACTGGAGTGCCTGGAGAGCCGGAACCTGGGGTGACAGGGGCCGCTCGAAGACGGAACTGTGAACGAACTCTGCCATCGGATGGATTGAAGCGGATGCGGTCGTCATCACCCACCTGCCCCCTGAGGCGTTGAGCATCGCTTTCAGCGATGATTTCCTGAGACTTCCAGTTCCAGCTGCATCTCTGGGCCTGGAGTTGTTCCCCTGGCTGCTCCAAACGACATGCCGAAAGCACGTCGAGGGTTGAGCGTCCCTCATCCATGACGAACCCGATTCCACGCATCCGCATTTCCTTGCGACGACCTTCAACAGGTCCGGAGGAACGAAACTGGCGATCTACGTAATTCCAACGTGTCGTCTGCGCCGCAAATGTGCCGCGATCATCACCCAGATTGAGGCTGACAGGCTTGATCAAATCAAGGAATTGAGCAGCTGTATCTCCCTCAAGGGCTGACGCAGTGAGCACACTGTCGTCGTCACGACGGGCTGTCACCGGTCCGGCCACGGTCAGCCGGCCTGATTTCAGATTCCAGGATCCTGAACCACCCGAGATCTCCGTGTCGGATTCCGTTTCAGCGGAGCGCGTCTCAGGCCAGTGGAGCAATCGGGTTGGGCCGTCCAAACGCAATTGATTTCGATCCTGCAACAAGACGAATCGTTCAGCACTCAACTCGGAACGGGAATCAAGGGCTTTGGGCTGCCTGTCAACGACGATATGGGAGTCGTCTGGCGTCCAGACAAGACGTTCCCCTTCTATCAGAAGGCGTTGGTCTGTGATCTGTTGCAGTTTGACGTCGCCCTCGAGGACTATCCGATCACCGTCGTTGACAACGGTGGCCTGTCGCGCAGAAATCCGTAGATAAGGCTTGTCATCTCGGTAGATCAAACCAGATGGACTCTGGGCCTGGACCGTCCGACTTTCAAGGTCATAGCGAGCCTCCGGACTGATCAGATCCCAGTCGCGGCTTCCATCGTCCCGACGTTGATTGAGGTTGAGGGAGCGGAAGACGAAGGGGGGGGCCACCTCATCGGACTGATCCGCTGTCGACACGCAACCAGTCAGAAGAGCGGTGGCCGTCAGCGGGATCAGCAGTGCTGACTGAACGGAGCGATGCATGGATTAAAGATCTCCCTCCAGTTCAAGTCGTTGCATCACAGGAGTCGGTTGTGGCAGGTGGGCACCACTTGCCAATCCACCCCAGCTGAGCTGTGCCAACCAGGCGTCTTCGTTCAGGGCATGGCCGAGTTGAGCCAGGATTCGATCGCTCAAATCCGGCAGCAACGGAGCGAGCAGCAAACCAACAATGCGGGTGGCTTCCAGAACCGCATAAAGATCATCGCCAACCTCCACCTCCTGTCCTGGTTGCTTCATCCGACTCCATGGAGCGGTTTCATTGAGTTGGCCATTGGCCGAAATCGCCAATTGGAGGATCGCTTCCGAAGCTGATTTGAAACCGAGACCGGCCATGCTCTCGACAACGCTGTTCACGGTGGCCGCTGCTGCCAAGGCCAGCGGATGGTCCGTTTCAGCTGCAGCGGTATGGGGAGGAACAGCCTCCGCAAACCATTTGCGGGCCATGGACGACGTTCGATTCAACAGATTGCCGATCGTGTTGGCCAGATCGTTATTCACCAGATCAACGAACCGTTGCTGCTGAAAGTCGCCATCGTCGCCGAACTGGATATCACGCAGCAGATACCAACGCACCGCATCGGTTCCACAGCGCTCCAGCAGAGTCTCTGGATTCAGAACATTGCCGAGGGATTTGCCCATCTTCTGACCTTCCCGTGTCAGGAAGCCGTGGCCAAAGACCTGGTCCGGAACGGGCAATCCGGCCGACATCAACATGGCCGGCCAATACACCGCATGAAATCGGAGAATGTCCTTGCCGATCACATGAATCGAAGCAGGCCAGCCGCAAGCCTCCAATCGATCCAGATCAGGTTCACCGCCGTCGTCGAGCAATGCTGTGAGATACCCGAGCAGTGCATCGAACCAGACGTAAAACGTGTGGCCTTGATGGTCGGGAACCGGCAGCCCCCAGGAGACGTTGACCCTGGAAATCGAGAAGTCGCGAAGCCCCTGAGCCACAAAGTTGCGAACCTCCTGCCGACGGCTGGTGGGCTGGATGAAATCCTCACGATTGACCAGGTCTTCTATTTGCGTCTGATAGCGCGACAAACGGAAAAAGAGGTTCTCCTCATCCCTCCATTCCAGTGGTTTGCGATGGATCGAGCACTCGGGAGCCACCGCATCGGAGGGATCGTCTTTGAATTCCTCGCAACCCACGCAATACCAACCGGTCTGGCGGCCGCTGACCACATCACCGGAGTCTTTGACCCGCCCGTAAAACTGCTCAACAAGCCTCAGATGGCGCTTGTCGGTGGTGCGAACAAAGCGATCCAGGCTGATGCCCCAGCGTTTCCAGAGCTCGCGGTAGGTGTCACTGATCGCATCGCAGTGGTCCTGAGGACTCTGCTGCTTCGCCTCGGCGGTGCGCTGAATTTTTTGCCCGTGCTCAACCCCAGGTTCCAGGGTGATCAGGTTGAGGAGTTCCATCCCCCTCTGGAGCTGATAACTCTGATCATTGTTCCTTAGCAGGCGTCCGGAAATTTCCGCAGCCCTTGGTTCAAGCGGTGTCTGGTCCGCTCGAGGAAGCTCCAACCCATACCGTGCCGCCTGTTCCAACATTCCTTCCCCATCAACTGAATCGAGATGATTCAGAGCCTGCATCTGCGCGTCCCGCCAGTGGGGATGCCATCCCGGCCATTCCCAGAGGGGCACGACAGCAGCCGGCGCGACTGGGTCGTTGATCAGTCGCTGCTGAATGATGTCAACACGAAGATCCGACGGATCGATGCGCTGATGCAAGGCCAGGGCTGCGGCCAGACCGGCCGCCTGCCCGATATTGAGAATCAGCGGCTGAAGCCGTGTCGCACCATTGGCCATGTGGCTCACGCTGAAACATTTGTCAGCCGCCAGCAGATTGGAGATGCTGTCGCTCAGCAGGGCCTCAAAGGGGATACAGAACGGTGTACCCGTCCAGCGACCACCCCATCGACAGCTTTTGGGGGCCAAAGGCCAGTCATCGCCTGGATAGTGATGATCATTGGCATAGGTGCCGATGGCGATGCTTTGTGCATTCAAGGGAGCGCGACGTGCACCATCAGCCACCGGCAACAGATCCACTTCCGTGACAGTGGCTCGGCCTCGAAGCCGTCGACCTTCTCTCCAGTAAGGCATCAATGCCAAAGAAGGGTTGGTTGAGGGGAACGCATCGGCTGCGGTCAGCCAACCACAACTGCACCGCTCCAGTTCCCGTAAAAACATGCAGCTGTGCTCCTGCATCTCTGCCGCAAGCGAGGCTCTCTGGTCTGCTTCCGGGGAAATGCAGCGCTGCAGACCCTGATGCCAGTCATTACCGTTCAACGGCCAATTCAGCATCAACAAACCACCCGGCAGGCGTCCATAGGTGAGAGTCCGCTCCA
>QCTG01000040.1 GCA_003211235.1 Synechococcus sp. AG-673-B04 | reverse complement strand
ATCGACCTTCCAATCCGGACCAACTTCCGTGAAGGCCTGACGGTCACGGAATATGTGATCTCCTCCTACGGCGCCCGTAAGGGTCTTGTCGATACCGCTCTGCGGACGGCTGACTCCGGTTATCTGACCCGCCGTCTGGTGGACGTCGCTCAGGATGTGATCGTCCGGGAAGATGACTGCGGCACAGGACGCCACATCGTTGTCGAGGCCGAGGATGGTCGCTTCGGCAGTCGACTGGTCGGCCGACTGACCGCCGATCAGGTGCTTGGTTCCGATGGCACCGTGTTGGCCGAGCGCAACACAGAGATCGATCCGCCGCTGTCCAAAGGCTTTGAAAAGGCCGGCGTCACTGCGGTGAGCGTGCGTTCGCCCCTTACCTGTGAAGCCAACCGCTCTGTATGCCGCAGGTGCTACGGCTGGGCCTTGGCCCACAACGAACTGGTTGACCTCGGTGAAGCGGTCGGCATCATTGCGGCTCAGTCCATTGGTGAGCCTGGAACGCAGCTCACCATGCGGACCTTCCACACCGGTGGTGTGTCAACAGCTGAGACCGGAGTGGTTCGCTCCAAGCTGGCCGGCACCGTCGAATTCGGCAGCAAGGCACGGGTGCGCCCCTATCGCACGCCCCACGGTGTGAATGCACAGCAGGCTGAGGTTGATTTCACCCTCACCATCAAGCCTTCCGGCAAAGGCAAACCCCAGAAAATCGACATCACCTCCGGTTCGCTGCTGTTTGTCGACAGCAACCAGGAGATCGCGAGCGATGTCACCGTCGCTCAGATTGCTGCTGTCGCCGTCAAGAAGAGCGTTGAGAAGGCCACCAAAGATGTGATTTGCGACCTGGCGGGTCAGGTGCGCTACGAACAGGCGATTCAACCCCGTGAGGTCACTGACCGACAGGGCAACATCACCCTCAAGGCACAGCGCCTTGGCCGGATGTGGGTGCTGGCTGGTGATGTCTACAACCTGCCTCCCAATGCCCAGCCTGTCGTCTCCAGCGAGACGGAGGTGACAGAGGGCCAAGTCCTGGCCGAAGCCAGCCAGCGAAGTGAGTACGGGGGAGACGTTCGCCTGCGCGACTCCATCGGTGATTCCCGTGAGGTTCAGATCGTCACCACGGCGATGACCCTCAAAGATTTCAAGCTGCTGGAGGAGTCCACCCACTCCGGTGAAATCTGGAATCTGGAGGCCAAGGACGGCACCCGTTATCGCCTCAACACCATTCCCGGCAGCAAGATCGGCTCTGGCGAGGTGATTGCAGAACTGGCCGACGATCGTTTCCGAACGGGCACGGGTGGTCTGGTTAAGTTCGCCCCCGGCCTCGCCATCAAGAAAGCCCGCTCTGCCAAGAACGGCTACGAGGTGAATAAAGGTGGAACCCTGCTCTGGATCCCCCAGGAGACCCACGAGATCAACAAGGACATCTCCTTGTTGATGATCACCGACGGTCAGTGGATCGAAGCCGGCACCGAGGTGGTCAAGGACATCTTCAGCCAGACCGCCGGCATCGTCACCGTCACCCAGAAGAACGACATCCTGCGCGAGATCATCGTTCGAGGTGGTGAATTCCATCTCAGCAGCGACAACAAAGCGCTGGAGCGGTTCGAAGGTGATGGTCAGATGGTCAATCCCGGTGATGAAATCGCCAAGGGCCTGACCTCTGAGGAGATGAAGTTCGTTCAGACGGTGGAAACACCTGAAGGCAAGGGGTTGCTCCTGCGACCTGTCGAGGAGTACACCATCCCTAACGAGGCTCAGTTACCCGAGCTGTCCCACGTCAAGCAGGCCAACGGTCCACACCTCGGAATCAAGGCCACCCAGCGTCTCGCCTTCAAGGACAACGAGCTGATCAAGTCTGTTGAGGGCGTTGAGCTGCTCAAGACCCAGCTGATCCTTGAGACCTTCGACACCACACCGCAGATGACGGTTGACGTTGAGAAGGCCCCCGATCGTCGCGCCAAGACCATTTCCCGTCTGCGACTGGTGATCCTCGAGTCGATCCTCGTTCGTCGCGACACTATGTCCGACTCAAGCCATGGCTCCACCCACACCGAGCTGCAGGTTGAGGATGCAGCCTCGGTGAAAGCCGGCGAGGTGGTCGCAACCACTCAGATTTTGTGCAAGCAGGCCGGCGTGGCTCAATTGCCAGAAGCCAACGAAGCCGACCCAGTTCGTCGTCTGATTGTGGAGCGCCCTGAGGACACCACCATGCTCACCACGTCCGGTAAGCCGGTGGTTGGCGTTGGTGATCGCATCGTCGATGGTGATCTCCTCGCGAAAGGCGAACCAACCGCTTGTTGTGGTGAGGTTGAAGCGGTGGATGACAGCAGCGTCACCCTGCGCTTGGGTCGCCCCTACATGGTTTCTCCCGACTCCGTTCTTCACGTCAGGGATGGTGACCTCGTGCAGCGCGGTGACGGTCTGGCTCTCCTGGTGTTCGAGCGCCAGAAGACCGGCGACATTGTTCAGGGTTTGCCTCGAATCGAAGAATTGCTCGAAGCGCGACGTCCACGGGAATCCGCTGTGCTCTGCAAAAAGGCAGGTACTGTCGAAATCAAGCAGGGTGAAGATGATGAATCCCCGACCGTCACGGTGATTGAGGCCGATGACGCCATCGGCGAATATCCGATCCTCCTGGGTCGCAACATCATGGTTAGCGACAGCCAGCAGGTCACTGCCGGTGAGCTGCTCACCGATGGCCCCATCAACCCCCACGAGCTGCTCGAGTGCTATTTCGAGGATTTGCGCAGTCGCAAGGAGTTGATGGAAGCGGCTCAGGAGGCGATTGCCAACCTGCAGCACCGTCTGGTGACTGAGGTTCAGAACGTCTACAAATCTCAGGGCGTCTCGATCGACGACAAACACATCGAGGTGATTGTTCGCCAGATGACCAGCAAGGTTCGGATCGAGGATGCCGGTGATACGACTCTCTTGCCCGGCGAGCTGATCGAGCTGCGTCAGGTTGAGAACACCAATCAGGCGATGTCCATCACCGGGGGTGCCCCCGCTGAATTCACGCCGGTACTGCTAGGCATCACCAAGGCTTCGCTCAACACCGACAGCTTCATCTCGGCAGCTTCCTTCCAGGAGACCACCCGGGTGCTCACGGAAGCTGCCATCGAAGGCAAGAGTGACTGGCTGCGCGGTCTCAAGGAGAACGTGATCATTGGTCGCCTGATTCCTGCCGGTACTGGTTTCAGTGGCTTCGAGGAGGAGCTGCAGAAGGAAGCTGGCCCTCACCCGGACATCCTTTCCGAGGATCCCGCCGGCTATCGCCGCATGCAGAACCTGCGGCCGGACTACACGGTGGACATGCCGGCGGCAGCCAGTTCCAGTGCTGTGCTCGATGACCCCAGTGATGCCGACATGGAGGCCACCCGCACACGTCACAACATCGACCCCGACGCAAGCAACTTTGCGGCGTTCACACGTCCGGACGCTGACAATGAGTTGAAGGAAGAGCAGGTCGTTGATGCCGAGGCCGTTGAAGGCCTTCAGGAGGAAGGCCTGCTTTCTGACGACTGAGCTTTGCTCCGTCGACCCCATCACTGTTCTTTCCATGATCGAACCAACTGAGATCCCCAAGCGCCGCCTGCCCCGTTACGGCTTTCACACGCACACTGAAAAGTTGAACGGTCGGGCGGCGATGCTCGGTTTCATCGCTTTGTTGTTGGTTGAGATCAAGCTCGGCCACGGTCTGCTGGTCTGGTGAACCAGGCTTTGCTTGGACGCAGTGTTACCGAGCTTCAGGACTGGGCGGTGGCTCAGGGGCAGAAGCCTTTCCGTGGTCGTCAGCTCCACGACTGGCTCTATGAAAAGGGAGCTCATTCCCTGGATGAAATCACCGTTCTGCCCAAGGCCTGGCGAGCTAACTTGAAGCAGAAAGGCGTTCAGATCGGTCGTTTGCGTGAGGTGCATCGATCTGTGGCCTCGGATGTCACCACCAAGCTGCTGCTGTCCACGGAGGATGGCGAAACGATTGAAACCGTGGGGATTCCCACGGATCAGCGCCTGACGGTGTGTGTGTCCAGCCAGGTCGGATGTCCGATGGCGTGCCGTTTCTGCGCTACCGGTAAGGATGGCTTGCAACGCTCCCTGCGCACCCACGAAATTGTGGATCAGGTGCTCAGTGTGCGAGAAGCGATGGACCGGCGTCCTTCTCACATCGTTTTCATGGGGATGGGGGAACCGCTGTTGAACAGCGCCGCTGTTCTGGAGACCATTCGCTGTCTCAATGACGATCTGGGGATCGGGCAGCGTCGCATCACAGTGAGCACCGTGGGGGTGCCAAAAACACTGCCGCAGCTTGCGGAACTGGCTCTGGAAACCCTCGGGCGAGCCCAGTTCACTCTTGCGGTGAGTTTGCACGCACCGAATCAGCAATTACGCGAGGAACTGATTCCAACGGCCCAGGCTTATCCCTTCGAGACATTGTTGGAGGATTGCCGTCACTATCTCAATGTCACCGGAAGGCGGGTCAGTTTTGAGTACATCCTTCTGGGTGAACTCAATGACAAACCTGAGCATGCTGAAGAGTTGGCAGATCGTGTCGGTGGTTTTCAGAGCCACGTCAACCTGATTGCCTACAACCCGATCGAAGAGGAGGAGTTCAAGCGGCCGACCCTCCAGCGGATTGAGGCATTCCGCCGTGTGCTCGAACGTCGCGGTGTTGCCGTAAGTTTGCGGGCTAGCCGCGGGCTGGATCAAAACGCTGCATGTGGTCAGCTCCGTCGACAACGTCAAGCCTCAGTTTGAGACCCTGCGGTTGTTTCGAACAGCTTGATGTCTGGGCCGTAGGTCAGTTCGTAATGCCGTTGAACGGTGGGTGAAAGTGAGCTGTTGCTGCATAGTGATTCCGATGTTGTTTGGCTTTGGTTGAGTCTTGGTAAGGCTCCGCCGAGATTCACCTTTTGGTGCAGCGTCAAATTGCTGAATGTGTTCCAATCCTGATCCAGATTTTCGAGTCTTGCGATGAAATGCGGCAGTCTGCCTTTTGAATCCATGATCAAAGAAGTTTGTGGTTTTGTATGAACATCCATCTCGCAAAGTGCAAGGCTGCAGGTGAACTCAATAAAGTCTTCAAACGACATTTGGTTGTGATATCTTAGCCTCTTAATCGAAGGAAAAACCTCTGGTCGCATCACCTTTTCCCTGTAGCAGGATTGCACTCTGCTGAGGGGGGTCTTTGATCACCGTGAATGAGGTCACGGATTCATAAAGGTCTGTGTATTGATTAGGCTTCAGCCAACGTGCTTCCTTCGTGCATTTTTTCCAGAACAGGTCATTTGTTGGCTCAAGAATTCGGTTTTGTCGTGGATGTTGGCTGGTCTTGGTTGCAATCAAGCTTGATAAGCGTGTTTTGATCGATGTATTGGCGCACTTGGGGATTCGGGCGTAGACGAGTGATTGTTCCGGGAAGTAAAGGAAACCCTTGCCTTTCACTTTGGACTGTTTCAATCAATGCTTCAGCCTAAGAAGGCTCTCTGGCTGGTCATCTGATCGGATCTGGCATGACAGCGATCGACTGGATTCTTCTGGGTTCCTATCTGGTGCTCACCCTGGTGCTGGGGATCTGGTTGTCCCGACGTAATCGTGGTGAGGAGGATTATTTCCTCGCGGGGCGTCGTCTGAACGGCTGGCTGGCCGGTGCATCGATGGCGGCCACAACCTTCTCCATCGACACCCCCCTCTACGTGGCGGGATTGATCGGCAGTCGGGGCTTGGCCGGCAATTGGGAGTGGTGGAGCTTTGGGTTGGCGCATGTGGCGATGGCCGTGGTCTTCGCACCCCTGTGGCGCCGAACGGGAGTTCTCACGGATGCCGCTTTCACCGAGCTGCGTTATGGCGGTCCGGCAGCGGCCTGGCTACGGGGAATCAAGGCATTCCTTCTTGCCCTGCCTGTCAACTGCATCGGGATCGGTTACGCCTTTCTTGCGTTGCGCAAGGTGGTGGAGGCCCTGGGCCTTGTCTCCGGGCAGCCCGTTTTTTTGGGGATCACCGACACCATCGGTCTGCTGGCCCTGGTTGCTGTTTTGGTGCTGGCGTACACCGTGGCAGGCGGTCTCTGGGCGGTGGTGGTGACCGATCTGGTGCAGCTTGTGCTCGCCCTGGTCGGTGCCTTGGCTGTCGCTGTGGCGGCTCTCCATGCCGCTGGCGGTATGGGTGCCCTGCTGGACCAGCTCGAAGGTCTTGGACGTCCTGAGCTGTTGTCTCTGGTGCCATGGAGCTGGAATGGCGATGGTTTTAGCTGGCTTTGCGGCTCCGGTATTTCCGTGCCGATGTTCCTTTCCTATGTGGCTGTTCAGTGGTGGAGCTTCCGCCGCAGTGATGGAGGTGGCGAATTCATCCAGCGAATGCTGGCCACCCGGGATGAACAGCAGGCCCGCCTGGCGGGCTGGGTCTTTCTGGTGGTGAACTACCTCATTCGCAGCTGGCTCTGGGTGGTAGTTGCTCTGGCAGCACTGGTCCTGCTTCCCGAACAAACCGACTGGGAGCTCAGTTATCCCGCCCTTGCCGTTTCGTTGCTGCCTCCCGTTGCACTTGGGCTTGTCGTGGTGTCACTGGTCGCCGCCTTCATGAGCACGGTGAGCACTTCGGTGAACTGGGGGGCCAGCTACCTCACCCATGACCTTTACCAACGCTTCATTCGGCCTCAGGCCGCAGAGCGTGAGCTGCTCCTGGTGGGTCAGTTGACCAGCGTCCTTTTGCTGGTGCTGGGGGTGATCACAGCGCTGATCAGCGACAGCATCGGAGCCGTGTTCCGCCTGGTGATCGCGATCGGTTCCGGCCCTGGGGTGGTGTTGGTTCTGCGATGGTTTTGGTGGCGGGTCAACGCTGCAGCTGAGCTGGCGGCGATGTTGTGTGGGTTCGCAGTGGGGCTGGTGACCAGCCTTCTGCCGCTGGTTCGGATTGAGGACTATGGACTCCGTTTAATGGTGATCACGGCTGCATCAGCGTTGGTCTGGCTCACCGTGATGTGGCGAACACCGCCGGAGTCCGATGCTGTGCTGGAGCGGTTTGTGCGCCAGGTTCGGCCGCCTGGACCGGGTTGGGCCCTTTTGCGGCGGCGTTATCAGGTCACACCTCTCGAATCTTTTGCTGCGATGTCACGTCGCTTTGGCCTGGCTTGCGCGGTTTTGTTCGGTGGCCTGATCGGTATTGGTGGTTTTCTGCTTCATCAGCAGTTCAGTGGCTGGATGGGGATTGCGGTTTTGTGCGTGGCTGTGCTGCTGCTGCGTCGGTCGCCCGATCACAATGGCGACTCTCTGGTGTGAATTCCTTGTCGTTTTTCCGATCGACGGTTTTACCGGTTTTGATAGTTCTGCTGTTCGCTTTGGCCTTATTTGCGGTCAGTGCCCGTATCTGGTTGCCAGGAGACATGCTGGCTCCGGCCCCGGTTGGCTAAAGCGTTATGCCGCTCTGATCACCAGAGTTCATCATCAAGGATGTCTTGTTCCTGGTCGGTTGTTTGTATTTCCTCTTCTGAATCCAGTTCCTGTTCCAGGTCATCCTCCGGAGCCTTGCTGATGTTGGTGTCGTACCAGGATCTGCATTCTGCGAACGATCCTGAGAAAGCAATCGATCCTTGATTGAGTACAAGGCCTTCATTGCAGAATTGTTCGAGGAACTTGAAGTCGGTGTTGGTCATCAGCAGCGACTTGCCAGCGGTTCGCTTCTTCAACGCTCTCTGCAATCTGAGCAATCGTTCTGAAGTCGCATTTGATTTCCAGGCGAATTGTTTGGGTACGACATACACATCGAAGTCGAACACCATTGCAACTGCCAGGTTGAACCTGGCTCGCATGAATTTGTTGTAGCTCTTCAGGGGTTTGTCGAAAAATCCCTCCTCCAGATCTGCCAGCGTCTGGATCTGATCTAGATCCTTTAGCTGTTGCCCTCCATGGCCATAAACCCCCTGTAAAAACTTGGCGTTCTGACGACCGCTCAATGAGTTGGATAGTCCCCCTTTTGAACCAAGAGGCCAGCTCACATTGGCTTGGATTGATACATCACCTTGTTGTGGCGTTGCGATGCCAGCTGCGCAATCGAGAAAAGCGTTAGCCTCCTGCATCGATTTTGAAATCACGCCGACCCGCTGGCCTTGTTTGAGTTGCCAGCTCACACTCTTCAGTAATCGTTTGACTTTGTTGTTGATACCTCTGAAGTCATGTGTGATATCGCGAAGTTCAATCAGTGTCTTGGAAATAGATTTTTCGATCATCCCAAGATTTCAGCCACGATTGTCCTCGGGAGATTAGAGGCGATTACCTTCCTGCGGCAAGCCTTCAGCTCCGCATCGGCGGCTTCGGTCCATGCGGTGCTGTTGGGTTCTCGAATGTTCTGGAGGCGGCTCTTGAACAATTCGTCCCAAGTCATGTTCGGCCAGAAACAGCGGCAGAACTCTGCATTGCTTGATAGATATCGACGGCGAATCATCTGTTGGATGTTGCTGTTGAGTCCGTTAAAAGGTTCTGCAGGCCAGCCATTTTTTTTGGCCATTCTTTCAATGCCCCCTCGAAGTCGTTTCTTATGAGGACCCACTAAAGCCTTGGGGTGATGTTGTTCGAGGAATCTTTTGATCTCTAGCGCCAGTGCTACCCCGAGCCGCCCCGGTTGCTGATTGATGGAGCTGACGGACTTGCATTGCCTGACTGCCTCCTCTGGCAACGACAGTTCCTCCGCAAGTTGCTGGAAGGGGTCTGGTCGTTGGTGCTCTCGGCCCTTGTGATCCTTATTAGCGCTGAAGGGAATCATCACCCTGTCAACACTGGGCATTTCAATCAGCCAGCCGAACAGTGTGATGAGGTCGCATTCACTTTTCGTGTTTCCTTTGATCACATTCTCCACATAAGTGGTGAAGTCGCTGCAAATGGAGAGGCGTTTAACCAATTGCGTGTATCGGGAATTGAGATAACTCTCCTGGTCTCGAATGAAGCCAACGACCTTCAACCTCCAGCCGCAGCTCTGCAGCTGATCAGCAAGCCATTGGCCGCGAGGGATCTCTTTGTCTGAACAGAATTTATAAAGCGAACACGACAGAGCTTCGTGGGACACGAGCAGATTGCAGTTTCTGACTTCCGCACGCTTCAGCCAGCGGCTCCATGGCTTCCAGTTTTCCTGGACAATGGCTTTCATGAGCTTGGTGTCTTGCTGTCTGTGTGCAGGCAGCAAGACACCATTTTTTCGCAGCAGGTCCCGGTTTTTCCTTAACCGCCTTTGGATGTAGGTGGATGCTGTCTTGTGCATCCCGATGTGGAGAAACAGCGTTCGCTGGGTTGGCGACGGGAACGCCATGGCCGTTAAGACAGGAATGGCATTGTCTCCGATGGTTCACCTGCGTTGGCAGAGGCGGCTTTAACATCGACCCATGACCAACAGCGAAGCCCGGAAGGAAGATCAGAGCCTTTCAAGCCTCGCTCTTGATCCGGAGCTTCTGGCTGAAGAGCTTGCCGCAGAGGAGGATCTGGATCCACTGGAGTCCATTGGATCCGATGAAGAAACCTTCGATTCTCAAGCTGTAGCTCGTGCCTGCGACCAGGGCATCGTCTGGTTGCAACAAGGTCATGATGAACGCCTGCAGGGTTTACGGGTGTTCTGCGAACACAGGGATCCGAGGGCGATCCCTCCGTTGATGGCCTTGCTGAATCAGCCATGCCCGGTGGAACGCATGAGTGCCGTCTATGCCCTGGGCCGTAACCCTTCTCCCCAGGCTGTCGAACCTCTGCTCAGACTTCTTCAGGCTGATTCCAATGCCTACGTACGGAAGGCGACAGCCTGGAGTCTTGGCAACTTCCCTGATGCGCCCATTCTCAACCCTCTGATCCGCGCCCTCCAGGTCGATGTCGCTGCGGTGAGGCTCTGGTGTCCTGGTTCACTCGCTGAGGCCGGAAGCCGCTCACCAACAAAAGCTGACCCTGCTGCAGGTCAGTTGCTTCAAAGCCTTCGGATCGATAGTGAGCCAGTGGTGCGCAGCAACTGCATCTGGGCCTTGGGACGTCTTTGTGACCAACTTGTCGCGCCCCGTCAGCAGGAGCTTGTTGAGGCACTGGTGAATGCCTTGCTTCATGACAGTGAGTCTTCTGTTCGTGATGAAGCGAAAACCGCATTGGAGCAGCTGGAAGATCCTGCCGTTCTTGCAAGGTTGCAGACCCTTCTTGATGAGGGATTCATCAGATGAGCTTCAGTGCCTTCAGGGTGTAACAAACTCCGCAACGCGTTCGGGTTCGCGCCACTAGCATGCGTGCCTCAACACGTCTCTGGATGCCTCAACGCACCGTCCGTTTCACCATCCGACCGGATGGTCGTGTGGAAGAGCGCGTCGAAGGCGTCGTTGGTGATTCGTGTCAGCAACTAACCGAAAAGTTGGAAGCTGCTCTCGGAACTGTTGAAAGAAAGGAATCCACGGCGGAATCCTTCCTTCAACCCGAAACCCAGAACCAGACATTGCCCGCTCAATTGAACTGATGTCTCACTTCAGCACCGTAAAGACCGAGTTGCGTCAGCTCGAGCCATTGGTTCAGGCCCTCGAAGATCTGGGTTATTCCCCTGAGCAGGGAGAGCGTCCTGTGCGCGGATATCGCGGCCAAACCGTTACCGCCGACTTGGCTGTCGCCATGCACGAAGGTGGTGATTTGGGCTTTCGCTGGAATGCTCAATCCGGTGCTTATGAATTGGTGACTGACCTGGATTTGTGGAATCAGACAATTCCGATCGAACGCTTTTTGGCAAAGCTCACGCAGCGTTATGCATTGAATACTGTCCTCACCGCGACCAGTCATGAGGGTTTTCAGGTGTCGGAGCAGCACGTTGCACAAGACGGTTCCATTGAACTGGTTGTTACCCGCTGGGACGCCTAATTCTGGCCAACGAACAGTCTCTAGATCCAGTCCTTGCTTTTCAGGCTCTAGCCGGCGAGCTGCTTGTCAGATCCGGCGAGGAGCCGATTCTGGGAGGAGCACTTCGCGAAAAAGCTGTGTGGGTGGATGAATCCACCTGCATCGGTTGTCGCTATTGCGCCCATGTCGCCACCAACACCTTCGTGATGGAGCCTGACCTTGGTCGATCACGGGCAATTCGCCAGGATGGTGATTCAACGGACCGCATTCAGGAAGCCATCGACACCTGTCCCGTGGATTGCATTCACTGGGTTTCATTTGAGTCGCTGCAATCGCTTCAGCACCAATTGATTCGTCAGAATCTTCAGGCCAGACCTCAGGGTTGAT
>QCTG01000039.1 GCA_003211235.1 Synechococcus sp. AG-673-B04 | reverse complement strand
AGCGCATGATCAGCGTCATCCATGACGGCGTGGATACCCAAAAAGCCTGTCCCAATCCTTCCGCCGCTTCACTCACGCTTCCCGATGGCACTGTTCTTGAGCAGGGCCAGCCGATTGTCACCTTCGTGAATCGCCGTCTCGAGCCTTACCGCGGTTGCCATACCTTTCTGCGGGCTTTGCCTTCGCTCCAGGAGCAATGCCCTGAGGCCCAAATCGTGATCGTTGGTGAGACCACCGGGGTTAGTTACGGCGCTGCTTGTTCTGAAGGGGAGTGGAAGGACAAGTTCCTGGCGGAGATCGAGGGACGGTATGACCCCTCCAGGGTGCACTTCACTGGAACGCTGCCCTACGTGCAGTTCATTCCGTTGCTGCAACTCAGCGCTTGCCACGTTTATCTCACCTATCCCTTCGTGATGAGTTGGAGCTTGCTCGAGGCGATGGCCTGTGGTTGTGCTGTCGTTGGCTCCGATACCGCGCCGGTGCGAGAGGTGATTCGCCACGGAGAGAATGGTTTGTTGGTCGATTTCTTCTCCCCTGCTGATCTGGCTTCTGCCGTTGTGGAGCTTCTTCAAGACCGTCAGCGTGCGGCAGCCTTTGGTGTTGCTGCTCGCAGCACAGTGCAACGCACCTACGATCTGGATGTCTGCGTGCAACGCCAGCTGTCCTTGATGGACCTTGTGGCAAGCGGCAGCATCTTTGCTTAGGTCAGCGGGCAGACTGAGCCGGAATCAATGGGTCTGGAGTCTTGAGTCAACTGCAGAGCCTGAGGGGCATGGTGGATCTGCTGCCGGAGACCCTGCAGCGCTGGCAGGCGGTGGAAGCTGTGGCGCGGGAGCATTTTCTGCGTTCCGGTTTTGGAGAGATCCGCACTCCGTTGCTGGAGAGCACAGATCTTTTCTGTCGTGGCATCGGTGAGGGCACCGATGTGGTGGGAAAGGAGATGTACAGCTTCAGCGATCGTGGTGATCGCTCATGCACCCTGCGACCGGAGGGCACCGCATCGGTGGTGCGGGCGGCAGTGCAGAACGGCCTGCTCAGTCAGGGGACCCAGAAACTCTGGTATTCCGGGCCGATGTTCCGCTATGAGCGCCCCCAAGCGGGGCGTCAGCGTCAGTTTCATCAGATCGGTGTGGAGTGGCTGGGGGCGGGAAATGCCCGCAGTGATGTGGAAGTGATCGCCCTGGCCTGGGACCTACTGGCGCAGCTCGGGGTTGGTGGCCTGGAGCTGGAGATCAACAGCCTCGGCACCCCGGAGGATCGCCAGGCCTACCGAGAGGCACTGGTGGCGTGGTTAGAGCAGCGGATGGATCAGTTGGATCCTGATTCGCAAGCACGGTTGACGACCAATCCGTTGCGGATTCTCGATTCCAAGAACCCGGCAACCCAAGCCTTACTCGAGCAGGCACCAACGTTGGCCGATGCCCTCAGCCCAGACAGCCGCCATCGTTTCGCAGCAGTGCAGGAGGGGTTGACTGCTCTAGGGATTTCCTATCGGCTCAATCCACGGCTGGTGAGGGGGCTCGACTACTACGGACACACCGCCTTCGAGATCACGAGTGACCAGCTGGGCGCTCAGGCCACTGTGTGTGGCGGCGGCCGTTACGACGGTCTGATCGGCCAGCTGGGGGGCCCCGCCACCCCCGCCATCGGATGGGCGCTTGGGATGGAACGGCTGTTGCTTGTGCTTGAGGCGGCTGCTCAGGCTGATCCGCAGGGTCCGGCGGCTCGGCTGGTGCGTCCGCAGGCTCCAGACGCTTATCTGGTCAATCGCGGCGACAGGGCCGAATCGGCCGGCCTTTCACTGGCGCGAGCCCTGCGTCAGCAAGGACTCATGGTGGAGCTGGATAGCTCAGGATCGGCTTTCGGTAAGCAGTTCAAGCGAGCTGATCGCAGTGGTGCCCGCTGGGCCTTGGTGCTTGGTGATGAGGAGGTTGAGCGTGGTGAGGTGCGGTTGAAGCCGCTGAACCAGCAGTCGGAGGAATCCACCGTTGCGTTGAGTGGAATCGCCGCGATGGTGGAGCTGCTGCGGAGCCGTTGAATTTGAGATGTTGATTCACCTCGTCACCGGTGGTGCCGGATTTCTTGGATCGCATCTGGTTGATCGGCTGATGCAGGCTGGCGAGGAGGTGATTTGCCTCGACAATTACTTCACGGGTCGAAAGGCCAACATCGCTCGCTGGATTGGTCATCCCCGTTTTGAGCTGATTCGTCACGATGTGACCGAGCCGATCAAGCTCGAGGTGAATCGGATCTGGCACCTGGCCTGTCCTGCATCGCCGATTCATTACCAGTTCAATCCTGTTAAGACCGCAAAAACCAGTTTTCTGGGTACTTACAACATGCTGGGTCTGGCCCGTCGTGTTGGGGCCCGTTTGTTGCTGGCCAGCACGAGTGAGGTGTATGGCGATCCGGAAGTGCATCCCCAGCCGGAGGATTATCGCGGCTGTGTGAACACCATTGGTGTGCGCAGTTGTTACGACGAGGGCAAACGCATCGCTGAGACCCTTTGCTTTGATTACCAGCGGATGAGTGGCGTGGAGGTGCGGGTGATGAGAATTTTCAACACGTATGGGCCGCGCATGTTGGCTGACGATGGCCGGGTGGTGAGCAATTTCATCGTGCAGGCGCTGCGGGGTGAACCGCTGACGCTGTATGGAGATGGGTCCCAAACCCGCTCCTTTTGTTATGTTAGTGATTTGATCGAGGGGATGATCCGGTTAATGAACGGCTCCCATACGGGGCCAATCAATGTCGGTAATCCTGATGAATTCACTATCCGTCAGCTGGCTGATTTGGTGCGCGCTCGGATCAATCCCAACCTTCCATTGATCGAGAAGCCGTTACCGCAGGATGACCCGTTGCAGCGCCAGCCTCTGATCGATCTGGCCCGAAAGCAGCTCAACTGGCAGCCGACTGTGTCACTGGAGCAGGGGCTGGACCCGACTATCGAGTCTTTCCGTAAGGTCCTCGCATCCGGTGACCAGATAGGAGCGTGACGATTCAAAGAATCTGCTGCATCGGAGCGGGCTACGTCGGTGGTCCCACGATGGCGGTGATCGCGGATCGCTGCCCGCAGATTCATGTCACGGTGGTGGACCTCAATCAGGCCAGGATTGATGCCTGGAACGATGAGGATCTGAGCCGGCTCCCCGTTTATGAGCCCGGTTTGGATGCGGTGGTGGGACGAGCCAGGGGACGCAATCTGACCTTTTCCACCGAGGTTGAAGCGTCGATCGCCGCGGCGGACATGGTGTTCATTTCAGTCAATACCCCCACTAAGACAAAAGGTCTTGGGGCTGGTCAGGCCAGCGATTTGCGTTGGGTTGAGGCCTGCGCTCGCACCGTGGCTCAAGCAGCCACCGGCCACACAATTGTGGTTGAGAAGAGCACCCTGCCGGTGCGGACAGCTGCAGCCATTCAGACGATTCTGGCTGCGGCTCAAAATGACGGTGCGGAACGTCGTTTTTCCGTGCTTTCCAATCCCGAGTTTTTGGCGGAGGGCACCGCCATCGCTGATCTGGAGGCGCCCGACCGGGTGTTGATCGGTGGGGATGATCCCGACGCCATCAATGCCCTAGCTGAGATCTACGGCCATTGGGTGGCGAAAGAGCGGATCCTGCGCACGAATCTGTGGAGCAGCGAACTGTCCAAGCTCACCGCGAATGCCTTCCTAGCCCAGCGGATCAGTTCGATCAATTCGATCGCGGCGTTCTGCGAAGCGAGCGGCGCCGATGTGCGGGAAGTGGCACGGGCGATCGGAACAGATAGCCGTATTGGCCCCAAGTTCCTCAGTGCAGGGCCGGGATTCGGGGGCAGTTGTTTTCAGAAAGATATTCTCAATCTGGTGTATCTCTGCCGTCATTTCGGTCTGCCGGAAGTGGCGGACTACTGGGAGAGTGTGGTTCAACTGAACACTTGGCAACAGCACCGTATTGCCCGCTTGGTGGTGGAAAAGTTGTTCGGCACGGTGACGGGAAAACGGCTCGCGGTGCTTGGTTTTGCCTTCAAGGCCAACACCAACGACACCCGAGAGGCGCCTGCGATCCATGTCTGCGCTGATTTGTTGGAAGAGGGGGCGCAGCTTGCAATCCATGATCCCAAGGTGGCCACGGCTCAGATGGCGCGAGATTTGAAGCAGGACGAGTCTGCGGTATTGGATTCAAGCGGCAGCTGGTGCCGCTCAGAGTCAATCGAGGCTGCGGTGGCGGGTGCCGATGCGGTTTTGATCCTCACGGAGTGGGAGCAGTATCGGCAGCTGAAATGGGCTGATCTCGCTTCAAGAATGCGTCATCCGGCCTGGGTGTTTGACGCCCGGGCTGTCACGGAGTCTCAGCAGGTGAGGGCAGCTGGTTTGAGTCTCTGGAAGGTGGGTGACGGAGAGGGTTGATGACACGAACGGTTTTGGTCACCGGTGCCGCCGGTTTCATCGGAGCGGCCCTGAGCCAGCGTTTGCTCCTGCGGGGTGATCGAGTGGTTGGCCTCGACAATCTGAACGACTATTACGACCCGGATTTGAAGCAGGCCCGTCTCCGGGAGATCGAGGCGGTTGCCCCCAGCAATGCCTGGCGCTTTGAGCGGATGTCATTGGAGGACGGAGATGCGTTGATGGACCTGTTCGCTGCGGAGACTCCTTCGGTGGTGGTCAATCTCGCTGCCCAGGCGGGGGTGCGTTATTCGCTGGAGAACCCTGCCGCGTACATCCAGAGCAACCTGGTGGGCTTCGGACACATTCTTGAGAGCTGTCGCCATCACGGTGTTGGCCATCTGGTGTATGCCTCCAGTAGTTCGGTGTACGGCGGTAATCGCAACCTTCCCTTTCACGAGCGTCAAGCGGTGAACCACCCAGTGAGCTTGTATGCCGCCAGCAAGAAGGCCAATGAGTTGATGGCTCATACCTACAGCCATTTGTATGGCCTGCCGGCCACCGGTTTGCGTTTTTTCACTGTGTATGGGCCCTGGGGCAGGCCCGATATGGCGCCGATGCTGTTTGCCCGGGCGATCCTGGCCGGTGAACCGATCAAGGTGTTCAACCACGGCAAGATGCAGCGCGACTTCACCTATATCGACGACATCGTGGAAGGGGTTCTGCGTTGCTGTGATAAGCCGGCCACAGCGAACCCCAACTTCGATTTTATGAATCCGGATCCGTCGACAGCAGCGGCACCGCACCGATTGTTCAACATCGGCAACAGCCAGCCCATCGAGTTGATGCGCTTCATCGAAGTGATGGAGCAAGCCTTGGGACGAGTTGCGATCAAGGATTTTCAATCAATGCAACCTGGTGATGTGGTGGCGACAGCGGCTTACACCAAAACTTTGGAGAAGTGGGTTGGTTTTCAACCGTCGACTCGGATCGAAGATGGGATCAAAGTTTTCTCTAAATGGTACGTTGAGTTTTACGAAAAAAATCTTATATAACTTCAATCAGAATTGCATGTGTCTTTTCGCTTCTAATTATTGTTTCCGCGTGCTTCCTATGGGTCAAGTTACTTTCGTTTAACATTTAAATACTGGCTTTTAGTTGCACCAAGTTTGATGATCAGTGTTTTCAGATTTCTTGATGGTGATGTATTTTGTTGTGTACGTGATTCACTCGTTGATCGTTTGGTTCGAGAAGTGATCTGCTCCCACGAGGCTTTAGACTAATTAATTGATAACGTCGATTTCGATAGGGTCGAGTTGCAAATGGGTAACGAGAGGAACAGAAAAGGAATCGTCCTTGCCGGAGGCAGCGGCACCAGGCTCCATCCGATCACCCAAGCGGTGAGCAAGCAATTGCTGCCCGTTTACGACAAGCCAATGATCTACTACCCGCTGAGCACCTTGATGCTGGCTGGGATTCGCGAGGTGTTGATCATCACCACCCCCCACGACCGAGAGGCCTTTGTGCGGTTGCTGGGTGATGGAAGCCGTTGGGGGATGACGATTGAGTACGCCGTGCAACCAAGCCCGGACGGTTTGGCACAGGCGTTTCTGATCGGTGCCGATTTTCTGGCGGGGTCGCCGGCCGCCCTGGTGCTGGGGGACAACCTCTTCCATGGGCACGATCTGGTGCCGCAATTGGTGAACAGCACCGCGCAACTGACGGGGGCGACGGTGTTTGCCTACCCCGTGGGTGACCCCGAGCGTTACGGCGTGGCAAAGTTCGATGCTGAGGGCCGTGTGCTGAGCCTGGAGGAAAAGCCCAAACAGCCCAAGAGCCGCTATGCCGTCACGGGGTTGTATTTCTACGACGAGACCGTTGTGGATCGAGCCCGCCAGGTGAAGCCCTCTGCGCGAGGGGAGCTGGAGATCACCGATCTCAATCAGATGTATCTGGATGAAGGACTGCTGCGGGTAGAGCTGATGGGCCGCGGGATGGCCTGGCTGGATACGGGAACCTGCGACTCGTTGAACGATGCCGGCAGCTACATCCGCACGCTGGAACATCGCCAGGGCCTGAAGGTGGGTTGCCCAGAAGAGGTGGCCTGGCGGCAGGGTTGGATCACAGCGGAGCAGCTAAATCAGCTGGCCCAACCCCTGAAGAAGAGTGGCTATGGGGCCTATCTGCTCGAGATGCTGGAGGAGAGCGTGAGCGATCACGCTGCTCTGCAAACCAGCCTGGAGGTGAGCCATGCAGTTTGAACAACTCAAGACCCCCAAGGGCCATACCATGGAGGGCCCCCTGCTGATCACGCCCAAGGCCTTTGGCGATGAGCGTGGCTGGTTTTACGAGAGCTGGAATCAGCGCAAGTTTGATGATGCGGCCGGCGAGGCCGTGGTGTTCTCCCAGGACAACCACTCCCGATCGGTTCAGGGTGTGCTGCGTGGCCTGCATTACCAGCTCGCACCGGAACCGCAAGGCAAGTTGGTGCGTGCCACGGCCGGGGCGATTTTTGATGTGGCGGTCGATATCCGGCACGGCTCGCCGACATTCGGGCAATGGGTTGGAGCCGAACTGAGTGCCGAGAACAAATGCCAGCTGTGGATTCCCGAGGGTTTCGCCCACGGCTTTCTCACCCTCAGCGATGTTGCTGAGGTGCAATACAAAGCGCGGGGCTTCTGGAACAAGGAGTGTGAGAGGGCCATCGTATGGAACGATGCGGATCTGGCCATCGCCTGGCCGATCGAGCAGCTGGAGGGCGCAGAGGTGAGCCTCTCTGGCAAGGATGCAGAAGCACCGAGGTTCAAAGCCGCAGAAGCCGCTGGAGACGTTTTCCCATGAAGGTGCTGCTGAGTGGAGCTGGCGGACAGCTGGGGCAGGCCCTGATCGCCTCTGCGCCGAAAGGACTCGAGCTGGTGGCCACCAGCCGCCAGGAGCTTGACCTGGCTGACCCAGAAGCCTGCCGCAGCGCCGTGGAACATCACCAACCCGACTGGGTGCTCAACGCCGGTGCTTACACAGCGGTGGACAAGGCCGAGGCGGAACCCGAGCTGGCCTACGCGGTGAATGCCAGGGCACCGGAAGCCTTTGCCCGTGCTCTGGATGAACAGGGGGGACGGCTGCTGCAGATCAGCACCGACTTTGTGTTCAACGGAACTCAGGGAACGCCTTATCAACCCGAGCAGGCCCGAGATCCACTCGGGGTTTACGGCGCCAGCAAAGCTGCGGGAGAAGCGGCGCTCCAAAACGTGTTTGGAGCAGAAGGACGGGGCCTGATCCTGCGGACTAGCTGGGTAATCGGGCCTGTGGGCAGTAACTTTGCGCTGACCATGCTGCGCCTTCATCGCGAGCGGAATCAACTGGGTGTTGTCGCCGATCAGGTGGGCTGTCCGACCAGCACCTTGAACCTGGCCATGGCCTGCTGGAGAAGCCTTGAGGTCGCCGCTGAAAGCGAATTGCCGGCGGTGATGCACTGGAGTGATGCCGGGGCCGCCAGCTGGTACGACGTGGCGGTAGCAGTGGGCCGGATCGGGGCTGAGTTAGGGCTGATCGACACGCCCGCTGAAGTGCAACCAATCACCACTGCTGACTACCCAACGCCAGCAGAGCGCCCGGCTTATTCCCTTTTGGACTGCACCAGCACCAGGGCAGCACTGGAGCTGCACGGTGAGCACTGGCAGCAAGCCCTGAAGGCTGTGTTGCAGCAGGCCAAAACGCCATGAAGGGTCACTGCATTCAACAGCTCAAGCCAAAACAACGCCCCAACCGCCTCACCACAGCCCACCCCAAGTTCTGACCAATGGTTACGTCCATGCCTTCCGCCGCTGACCTGCTGGGAGATCGCCGCCGCGTTCTGGTGACCGGAGGTGCCGGCTTTATCGGAGGAGCCGTGGTGCGCAGGCTGCTGAGGGAGAGCACGGTGACGGTGTTCAATCTCGACAAGATGGGATACGCCAGCGACCTCTCCTCGATTGAGGAGGTGTTGAGCGAGCTAGGAGACTCGGCTGCTGGTCGCCACAGACTTCAGCAGGTGGATCTGACCGATGCCGCAGCCGTTGAAGCTGCGGTGCAGGAGGCTGATCCTGATCTGGTGATGCACCTGGCAGCGGAAAGTCATGTGGACCGATCCATCTCCGGCCCTGGTGTGTTCATCGAGAGCAACGTCAACGGCACCTACAACCTGCTGCAAGCGGTGCGGGGCCACTACGAGGGCTTGAGCGGTGAACGCCTGGACGCCTTCCGGATGCACCACATCAGCACCGATGAAGTCTTTGGCTCACTGGGCGCCGAGGGGCGCTTCTCAGAAACAACGCCCTACGACCCGCGCAGCCCGTATTCGGCTAGCAAGGCAGCAAGCGATCATCTGGTTCAGGCCTGGCACCACACCTTTGGCTTGCCCGTGGTGCTGACCAACTGCTCGAACAATTACGGGCCCTGGCAGTTCCCAGAAAAGCTGATTCCCGTGGTTACCTTGAAAGCGGCCGAAAGCAAATCCATACCGCTCTATGGCGATGGGCTGAATATTCGGGATTGGTTGTATGTGGAAGACCATGTTGATGCCCTGCTTCTGGCGGCCTGTAAGGGTGAATCCGGCCGCAGTTACTGCGTTGGCGGCCATGGTGAACGCACCAACAAGGAGGTCGTCCATGCCATTTGCAAGCAGTTGGATCAGAGCTGCCCGGGATCAGCGCCCCACGCCGATTTGATTACACCGGTCACCGACCGCCCGGGCCATGATCGGCGCTACGCGATTGATCCGGCCCGCATCAGTACGGAGCTGGGCTGGCGCCCGCGCCACGATATGGAACAAGGCCTGGCTGCCACTGTTAAGTGGTACCTCAGCAACCAGGAATGGTGTATGAGAGTTCAGCAAAATTCTGAGTGCTTGGGAGAAAGGCTAGGTTGCATAGCCTAATCTTAAGTCTTCTTTGATAAAGGCTCAAAGAGACAAATTACGTGTAAAAACATGAAACTTTTACAAGATCTCCACAAAGCAGAAAAGTCAAAAGATTACAACGCTTACATAAAAATAGCGAATCAGTTGCTGAGTGACTATGCGGGCGCCTATCCACCTAATATAATTGAAACCACTAAATCAAGAAGAGATATTTACATAAAAAAGCTGACAAAATCTTGCCGTAAAATAAATATACTCTCGGAAATACTTCAGCATGCAAGCAATGCTGACAAGAGAATGTTGCAAAAATGCTGTCCATTAGCCAAAAAATACATTACTACTCAAGAAACAAAAGATAAAGTAATATTCGCACCTCCACGGCATGATACAACAATCACTGACGCGTTAATTACAAAAAATAAAGATCTATCTATTTCAAGAGAAGTAAAAAGTTCAAAAAAAGTAGTAATAAATTACTTTCAAATACAATTAAGCTCTACACTCACAGTCTCTCTATTAAATATAAAGTCAACCAAAATAAGCCAATCAGGTGTCAATGAAGTTGTCAGTTTAGACAATGAGTTCATGCCAATAGTACTTATTGAATATGAACTCGAATCCTCAAAAATCAAGCAATTGCGTTGGATTGCATTTCCATCGGCGCTACGCGGTGGCTATCACTACGCTGAGGTAGTCGATAAATATGCAGAATCAGCGCCGATAGAGGCATACTTTAAATTCACTCAGGAAATATTAGAAGAAAAAAGGGAGGTGAAAATTCAATCAATAGTTATGCAATCAGACAATTACAACGTTGGGATAGGCTATTGCAATGAGCAATTTCGCAAATGGTTAACCGAAGTTCATGAAATAGAGGTGATTAAAGCGAGCAGAACAGTACCTAAATTTGATACTGTTTACCTACCACAAAAGTCATATCCAACAATAGCATGCATTCTAAATGGGACAGACAATACTAATTCGGAATCAGCAGTTCATTCGGTAGATATACTAATAGTTAATGAGTCGGACTATACACCAATGCATAAACTGTCAGCTGCATTTGCCGTTGACTTAAGTAAACAAGATATCCAACAAGATACTCTATCTTATCCATATGTATATCTTAAGCCGAAAACTACATCTTCAAAAAAAACGCGTCATAAGAATCCTCTTTGTATTTTACAGTCAAATAATCGTGCTCCTTTAGCACTCTATCCTCTTCATAATCCCACTCGTAGAGATTATAATGCGAGAAGTTCGAACCAGTTTGAACCTAAAGATATCGCTATTGTAAGCAAAATTGAAAATCTAAATAGCATGACAGAGGAATATATTTTGAGCATTGCCCATCAAAAAAATGTTCAAATTAAGAAAATTATTTTCATTGTGGATAAAGATAACGAGAAAGAAGTGCAGTTTAGATTCCAAGAGTTTTCAGAAAGATGGTTATTGCCATTTCAGGCTGAATATGTTAAAAACTTAAAAGATGCTCTCTTGTTCGTAGACAACTCGTCGTGTTTATTAGTGATGAGCCCGTATATTAATATGCAAAATCCTTATACTCTTCAGCTGCTAAGCGAAAATCTGAGAAAGTACTCATCATTCTCCAGTAGTTGCATTCTCAATCATTTACAAACAGCCAAGAGAAAAGAGATCTATGACAACATTTCCGCGGGAATGTACTTGTCAATTAATCAGTATGCCCAAACTAGACGAATAATCTTGGAGGCGAAAAACTTAACATCATCGTTGTTGCCATCCGATATAAAAGTTCTTTCCAACCACTTTGATTTTTGCTTATACGACAAAAACATTCTTGTTTCTGAAATAAATAATTCTAGTCATACTGATGACATCAGATCTCTACTGCTTCATGCATGTTGTCAACAAGCAGTCAGGGGTAAACATAATGTCTGCTCTACCAGAATATGCTCTAGTTACATAAAATCTCCAACTCTGAACATGTCTATTAGCCTTGACAGGGAGAGTTCACGGTATATTGTGGATAATTTGAACTATATCAACGAGATCACAACAAATTTCGTTGACTTATTGCAATGATACTCACAGTTATAATTCCTAGCAAGCAGTGGATTAATTCGGCGGGAGTAAGAATAAGGTACAAAAGACTTCATCGTTACTTCGAAGCTGATAATGTAGAACTTAGAATAATACCACTAGAAGAAGTAACATCTTCTTATATCAAGCAAAGTGATTTATTAATCATTTGCAAGATCTTTGAGGTTGACTCGATT